>DAHWIP010000083.1:0-7251 GCA_027344975.1 Phycisphaerae bacterium | reverse complement strand
TATTTTATTTTCCGGGGGACATCTGCCTCCGTGACGGCGGCCATCGGCAACCCCATTGGTGCTCTACCTTCCGGCTGCGATGCTGAGAAGCCCGTGAGAACTCCCCCATCGCCAACGGCCAATCATCCGGGTTTTCAGGTCTTTTGCACCTTGCCACACGATACGATAATGTTTCCTTCCGCAGGATACCATCTGCGATTTCAGACGGGTTTGCAGCGTCTTAAGATCGATGCGGAGTTGAGTTATGGCGATAAAGAAGTGGAATCGCCGACATTTTTTAATCGCCGGATCGGCGGCGGCCATCGGTGGCCACGCGTCGTTCGCGGCGGCACGGATTCGGCTGAATCGCGGACCCAACGCCTTTACCCTCACCTGCCAGTCCTT
The DNA here is from genome assembly GCA_027344975.1 of Phycisphaerae bacterium. Classification (GTDB taxonomy): domain Bacteria; phylum Planctomycetota; class Phycisphaerae; order WQYP01; family WQYP01; genus JAJZGD01. The sequence continues at coordinate 6,867 of DAHWIP010000083.1, read as the reverse complement.
GATCGATCCGATCGGAATCGATACCCCCGTACCGCATCTTGGCTGGATTTATCACACCCGGCAACCCGGCTATCGGCAGTCTGCCTATGAGATTCGCGTAGCATCCTCGCCATCCGCCCTGACATCAGGCGAGGCGGACATCTGGCGGAGCGGGCGGATATTTTCCGATCAAAGTGTGCAGGTGCCTTTTGCGGGCAAAACACTGCAATCTCGCGGCGAATACTTCTGGCAGGTGCGGGTGTGGGATCAGTATGGCGTGGCGTCTGACTGGTCATCCGTCGGCCGCTGGACCATGGGGATACTGGACCCGCTGGAATGGCGGGCGCAGTGGATCACCTCCCCCATCATGGAAAAAGTTCATGAGCCGCGCCGGATATTCGGGTGGAAGCGGCCGGCGCATGTGACCGGCGGCCGGGTTTTTTATCGCGTCCGCTTTTTCTGTCCTCAGCGCCCCTGCTTTTATCACGTGTACCTTGCCGTCACCGGTTCACATACCGCCTTTCTCAATGGCACTGAGATTATTCGCTCGCAGCGACGCGATGCGATGGAGTGCTTCATCGGTGCGGATCATCCCCGCCTGAATCGCGGATGGAATGTGCTGGCCATCGATGCCAACGCAGCCACGCGCTTTGATGCTGCCGCCGGAGTTACCGTCGTCATGCCCGGGGGTATGCGACGGACGCTGATGTTGAATCAGTGGAAATATCATTACTCGCCGATACGGGGATGGCAGGCGCCGGCGTTTGATGACACCGGGTGGACATCCTGCGCCGATTCGGCACCATTCGGCCGCCAATCCTGGGCGACGCCGGATATGAACTTCGACGCCCCGCGCCGGAGTTTTCTGCTGCGGCGGGAATTCAATGTCGCCGGGATCGTGCGCCGGGCCGTGGTGCTGGTGTCCGGGCTGGGGAGTTGCGAACTGCACCTCAACGGCCGGAGGGTGGATGACCATGTGCTGTCCCCCAACTGGACGCAATACCAGCGCCGTATTGAGTACGACATGCACGATGTTACGTCCCTGATCCGATCGGGTGCCAACTGCATCGGTGCAGTGCTGGGCAACAGTTGGTGGAGCAGCGGGCTGGGCCCCATGCAGTCGCAGCGTGCCGCCGCTCCGGGTGATAATCTCAAATGCTTCTGCGAACTGCATATTGACTATGCCGACGGATCGCATCAGGTGATCTGCTCGGACGACAACTGGCGGGTTCACCCTTCACCCATCGTGTCCGATTCGATCTATAACGGTGAAACATACGACGCCCGACTTGAGTTGCCCGGTTGGGATGAGTCGCGATTTGACGATTCTCAATGGTTCTCCGCCCAGAGTGCACCGGTTTCCGACGGTATTAAATTTTCCGCACGCACGGATGAACCGATCAGGATCATCGACACTCTCGAACCGCGGTTGATTTCCGAGCCGGTGCCGGGAGTTTTTGTTCTGGATTTCGGTCAGAATCATGCCGGGGTTATGCGGATACGGGTGCGCGAGCCCGCGGGCCGACGGATTGAGCTGCGCCACGCCGAATCGATCTATCCGAATGGCCGGGTCAACTGCAGCAATCTGCAATCCGCCGCCGCCACCGACGTGTATATCTGTACGGGCAGCGGAGTCGAAACATGGATGCCGCGTTTCACCTACCACGGCTACCGGTATGTTGAAATCAGGGGGCTTTCCCGCCGCCCGATGCCGGGTGATTTCACAGCCATGGTGCTGGGCACGGCGGTGGCCGAGGCATCGAGTTTTCGGTGCTCCAAAACGATCTACAACACCATCGACCACATGGCCCGATGGAGCGGAAAATCCAATATCTTCAGCGTGCTGACCGACTGCCCCCAGCGTGACAGTCGAACCGGCTCCATGGGAGATGGGTCGGCATTTGCCCGCACCGCCTGCTGGAATCAGGCCACCGCGGCATTTTTCCGCAAATGGACGGCGGACATGGCCGATGCGGCGGAATTTTCATCCGCCCGCCGCTACAGGCACCTTACCGAGCCCACCATCATCGCTCCGAGTCTCGGCGGCGAGCCGATCGGATGCCCCGGCCGGTCGGATGCCGCAGCCGTGGTGCCGTACACCAGCTTTATTTTTAATGGCGATTTATTGGCCTTGCGGGCGGCGTATCCTCTGATGCGGGACTGGGCGCTGTACATCCTGGCCAACCGCACCGGGGGCGTATTTATTCAGCCGGATTTCGGCGATTGGATGGCTACGGTCCCCACACCTGAAGAGTTGATCAGTGCGGCCATCGCATGTCGGTCGGTGCAGATCGCCGCCCGGGCCGCCCGCTGGGTTGCCCCCCTCGACGCCGAACATTTTCACACCGCCGCCCGTTCGATGGCCACTGCATTTAACGCACGATTTCTCAACCGTCGCGAGCTTCAATATGGAAATGGTTCGCAGTGCGCCAATGTGCTGCCGCTGGCGTTTCATCTTGTGCCTCCATGGGCGCAGCGCGGCGTTATGCAGAATATCGTTCAGGACATCACTGCCCGGCAGGGCATCTCCACCGGTTACGTCGGCACGCCGCATCTGCTCCCGACCCTTTCCCGATTCGGTTATCACCGCATTGCCGCCGCCCTATTGGCCCAGACACGCTATCCATCGCTGGGGTATATGGCGACAAAGGGGTGTACCACCGTGGCGGAACGCTGGGATTTTGACCGCTGCGGCCCATCTATGAATTCGCTCAATCACACCGTTTTCGGATCCATGTGCACGTGGCTCTACGAAGGGCTGATGGGGATTGAACCGGATGAAGATCATCCCGGTTTCAAACACTTTACCATGCGTCCCATTTTCCCCGCGGATATGACACATGCGGAATTTGAACATCACGCTCCCTATGGCAGAATCGCCTGTGATTGGCAGCGGCGGCATCGACGGATTGATCTGCACATGCAGATTCCGCCCAACACAACCTCCGACATCTATCTGGTGGATTCGAGCCCCGGTATATCGGAAATCCGGGCCGGTGCAAAACTGATTTACCACCATGGCCGCAGTTTCAGCATCCCGAACATGAAGGCAATGAGAGATAATCACGGCACTCGTTTCTGGCGGCTCGGCAGCGGGCGGATTGAGTTGAACATCATCGAAGTCTAAACATCGGCGGCGGCGGTAGACCAACCATAAAACATGGAATTCTGTCTTTCGGCGGCACGTTTCAGTTGTGGGTCCACGCGCGGTGAGAGTGATGATCGATGTCGGTGCTTCGACCACCGAAAATCCTTCTGATCACCACCCGGAGCCTGACAGGCTCCAAGCTGCATCGGTGGTTGGGGCGATACCTGTCCTTTGACTTGCGCCTTTGACGCAGGCGGCTAGTTGGTATCAAATGCATGCATAGAGGCGGTGGACAGCCGCGGAGAAAAGTGCGTTTTCGTATCCGGAGGAATTATGGCACACGAAGATATTGAATCGGTACTACATGAAAATCGAGTATTCCCCCCGCCGACCGAATTCGCCCGGCGTGCCCGCATCGGCAGTCGCGAGGCGTACGAAAAACTGTATCGCCAATCCATCGATCACCCCGACGAATTCTGGAATCAGCAGGCACAGGAACTCACGTGGATAAGCCCGTGGAAGCAGGTGTTGGACTGGAGCAAACCGCCATTCGCCAAATGGTTTGTCGGCGGTCGGCTGAATGTTGCCGCCAACTGCATTGATCGACATATCGAATCTCGTGGTGATACCCCCGCGATCATCTGGGAAGGTGAACCGGGCGATTCACGCACTCTGACCTACCGCGAATTGCTCAAGGAAGTATGCCGCCTCTCCAACGGACTTCAGAGCCTTGGCGTGGGGCAGGGGGATCGGGTGGCGATTTACATGCCGATGGTTCCCGAGGCAGCCATCGCGATGCTGGCGTGTGCCCGAATTGGGGCTGTGCATACGGTGGTGTTTGGCGGGTTCGCCTCCGAAGCGCTGGCGGAGAGAATTAATGACGCGCAGGCGTCCGTGGTCATCACAGCCGACGGGGGATGGCGGCGAGGTAAAGTGGTGGAATTGAAAGCCAATGTTGATGCCGCCCTGGCCAAGACCCCGTGCGTCCGCCACTGTGTGGTGGTCAAACGTGTCGGCAGGCCGGTGGAGATGAAACCGCAACGGGACATCTGGTATCACGATCTGGTGACCGGCCAATCGGATCAGTGCCCGCCGGTACCTGTGAACAGTGAACAGATGCTCTTCATTCTCTATACCAGCGGCACCACCGGTCGGCCCAAGGGCGTGGTGCATACCTCGGCGGGATATCTGCTGGGAGCGTATTTGACATGCAAATATGTGTTTGATCTGCGGCCGGATGATGTTTACTGGTGCACCGCCGATGTGGGGTGGATTACCGGGCACAGTTACATGGTCTATGGGCCACTGGCCTGCGGGGCCACGGCGGTCATGTACGAGGGGGCTCCGAATCATCCCGGCCCGGACCGGTTCTGGCAGATTATTGAAAAATATCGGGTCAGTGTCTTCTACACGGCACCGACGGCGATTCGGGCGTTTGTGAAATGGGGTGATGAGCATCCCAAAGCGCATGATCTTTCATCGCTGCGTCTGCTGGGTACCGTCGGAGAACCGATCAACCCGGAGGCGTGGATGTGGTATTACAACGTGATCGGGTCGGGGCGCTGCCCGATTGTCGATACCTGGTGGCAGACTGAAACCGGGTCGATCATGTGTACACCGCTGCCGGGCGCTATCGCAGCCAAGCCGGGCAGTTGCACTCTGCCATTTTTCGGCGTGGATATGGCGGTGGTGGACAATCAGGGACGGGAAGTGCCCGTGGATGTGGGAGAATTTCTGGTGATCCGCCGCCCATGGCCCAGCATGCTGCGCGGGATATATGGGGACGATGAGCGATTTATTTCGCAATATTGGTCGCAGATCAAACCGTATTATTTCACCGGCGACGGCGCCCGTCGCGATAAAGACGGATATTTCTGGGTCATGGGCCGCGTGGATGATGTGGTCAACGTGGCGGGACATCGGTTGGGCACCATGGAGGTTGAAAGTGCCATCGTTGCTCACCCGGCGGTGGCGGAGGCGGCAGTGGTGGATCGGCCCGATGAAATCAAGGGCCAGGCGTTGTGCGCTTTTGTAACGCTCAAAGAAGGTCACGCCCCCAGCGCCGAATTGAAAGACGCCCTGCGGGCCTGGGTGGTCAAGGAGATCGGTGCTATCGCCCGCCCCGATGATGTGCGGTTTACCGACGCCCTGCCCAAAACCCGGTCGGGCAAAATCATGCGGCGGCTGCTGCGCGATATTGCCGCGGGCAAAGTTTCGGCGGGCGACACGAGCACACTTGAAGACTTTTCCGTGCTGGCCAGGTTGCGCCAGGAAAGCGAATAACGCCACGGCACAAGTATGGAAAGCAGCATCTCCGCCGGGAAGTGAGAATCGGCGCAGAAAAAAAGGGCGACACCGCGTGCCGCCCCACAGGTTTTTTCAGCCGATCCCAGCCATCAGGCGTGGACGCCGAACTGGTAATCGGTTCGTTGATAGAACATCTCACCCGGTCTCAGCAACGTGGACGGGAATTGCGGTTCGTTAGGTGAATTCGGGTAATGCTGGGTTTCCAACGTAATGGCCCCATGGCGAGAGTACCGGCCGCCGATTCCTTTGATATCGCCGGTGAGGAAATTGGCGGTATAAACCTGAATGCCCGGCTGTGTGGTGCTGCATCGGATATACCGGCCGGTGGTCGGTTCGCTGAGCACGGCCGCGAGGGCGAGTTTGTTTTCGTCCTGATTGCGCAAGCACCAGTTGTAATCGTAGCCATAGGGTAAGAGGTCAAAGCAGGCCTTGGACCCCTTGGGGAAATGTTTGAGCCGGCTTCCGACCATCAGGGGCTTGCGGAAATCCAGAGCGGTTCCCGCCACGCGAGCCATGGCACCGGTGGGAATGAAATGATGATTGACGGGCGTGTAATAATCTGCATTGATCATCAACTCATGCCCCATTGCGTTGGTGCCGGGGCCGAGCAGATTAAAGTAAGCATGATTGCACATGTTGATGACGGTGCGCATGTTGGTAACTGCCCGGAAGTGTACTTTAACGGTGTTGTCATCGGTCAGGACGTAGGTGGCATTGACCTGCAGATCCCCCGGGAAGCCATTTTCACCGCTCGGGCTGAAAAGACTGAAACGGATGCCCGGCATACCGAGTTCCGTAACCGGTTCCGCATCCCATACCTGTTGATCAAAAGCGTGCGGCCCGCCGTTCATCGTGCACGACCCGTCATTGAGCGGCAGGTGATAGGTCCTGCCGTTCATGGTAAATCGGCCATGATTGATACGGTTGGCATACCGGCCGATGGTGGCACCAAAATAAGGATCCATGGCACGGGAACGGGCATAGTCCGCAAGATTGTCAAAGCCGAGGATCACATCCCCGAGATTTCCTTTTCGATCCGGCATGATGATCCGCTGGAAACGGGCGCCGTAAGTGATCATCTGCACCACCATGCCGTGCGAATTGGTGAGAGTAAACTGGTCAACCTTCCGGCCGTTGGGCAGCGTGCCGAAATGTTTCTTATAACACGCCAGCTTTTTGGGCATGGACATGGCCGATTCGCCCGACATGCTGCTGCAGCCCGTTAAAGCCAAGGCCGCCCCTGCGCTGGTCGCCGCGAGAAAGGCCCGCCGCGAAACTGCCCCTAATGAAAGCTTTCCTTTTTCAGACCCCATAGTAATTCTCCATCAGCAGAAAGAAACCCTGAATATTATCGGAAATATATGCGGCCGTTGAGATATCAGCAAGTGATCACGCCCTGACTCATACTCGATTTTGAGGCAGGATATCCGGCGGACTATGGTGCGATGGATTCCCTGCGAACTGCATGAACGTTAAACTCGGGGCATATGGCA
>DAHWIP010000082.1:0-7311 GCA_027344975.1 Phycisphaerae bacterium | reverse complement strand
ACAATGCGGCTCCTTTACTGGGGCTTCATCTCCTCGCCTGCTGCATCGCCGTCCTTTCCGGAAATCTTCTGGTTATCGCGTCGGCGTGGATATTCATTTCCGCCTCGCATCATCTCCAGACTTCCTATCCCGATGGACAAGTGCTCGCTCCGCTGGTGGCATGGCGCCGCTGGCTGATTTCCATCATCGGAGACTGCGGCTTTCTGCTCGTGGCGGCGCTGCTGGCCGCAGCATACGGATCGACGCAAATTCGCGATATTTATTACAATATCGCGCTCAATCCGGATTCCTTCTACACAGAACAGTTCCGCGAGCTTATCGCACCGCTGCTCATCATTGTCATATTCATAAAATGTGCTCAATTTCCATTTTCATACTGGCTGATACCAAGCCGTCGGGACAATACCTCCTGGCTGAATCTGCAATTGAGCTGTGGGTCGCCACTGGTTGCCGTTCTGATCCTGATGCGTCTCGCTCCCATAGTGACCGGCACCGCTTCGTCAACCCAGATTCTTCCCCTGGTTGTCAATTGGGCGGTACTTTCCGCCGGAATTTACAGTTTTGCCGGAATCTGGCAGACAGATCGGTTCAAGGCCGCATTTTTCATGGCTGTAAGCTCCATCTCTCTGCTTTTGGTGCTCGTCGGCAGCGGTGAGATGATGACGGCGGAGTGGGGAATGATGATTTTGTTTCCCTCCATTTTTGTGCTGCTTTTTGGATTGATGCTCTCAGCCCCGCTGAACCGGCGGCCATTCTTCCCCTCGCGGCGGCCGGGCTACAGGTCGCTCCTGGCAACCGTGCTGATCATTTGTGGTTGTATCAATCTCTGCATGACACCCGGTTTCTCCGCATCCATGACGCTTGGCAGCGATTTTGCCACTCTCGCCCGCGACCATCTCTCTCTCAGCATGCCGGACATTGGCCTGTTGTGGATGACGATCGTTTTCAACACGGTGACCGGCGTCGGTCTGGTTGCGTGGTCATTGCGGGGCCGTCCCGCAGCGGGGTACCCGGAACGTAACCTCCGGCCGGTCGCCGTTCAATTACCGCCTCCGAAACCCTCGATCATGAGTACCGGGTTGCTTCTGGCCATCTCGGTCATGGCGCTCTTTTCCTGCTCGCTTAAACTGATACCGAGCGAGAGTCTCGGGCGGCTCCTTCCATCGCAATTTTCAATCAGTTCGACCGGCGGCCCCACATCACTCACAAACCCGGCGATCTCCATCGCGCTCGGTGGAATAGGGACGGTAGCCGGGCTGATTTTGGGTGTATTTATTCAGTTGGCCGGCAAAGCCGCCGTTCGCGGCCGGCTGACTAAAGTGGTGGTCATCCGGCAGGCGGTGTTGTTGGTGCTGACCGTCGAACAATTCACCGCCGGCGCGCTGGTCGCCCTGATATGGGCAGCCGGTAAATTGATTGCAGGACTGGATCGATTCGGATTGGACCTGGTGGGCAGCACCTTGGGGCTTGTGCCACATCTGATTGCGACCTGCGTACGCAGGGGTATTCGCTGCAGAGGACCGGCGCGAATCATTCTTCTGGCATTTCTTTTTGCATTGAGTATTGCCGCCGCAGGTATTGCCGCCGCGGTCCATCGTGCGGGTGGGATTTAGGAGACGGATATATGATCCCATCAGCAACCACCTTCTGGTCTTCCATGCCCATCTGGCTTCCCATGGTCGCCGCCGTTGCATCAGCTATTTTGGTTCTTGCACTGCGACGATCGCTTCGCATCGCCCAGCAAATCTGCCTGATCGTTTCACTTATCGCGGTTCTCGCCGTAGTGAGCGTAAAAAACACCCCCGGGACGGGGCCGATCTCCTTCAGCGCCCCGGCGGTCATGAGTCTGCCCGTTGCGGTATTGGGCTGGCCCGCAGTGTTTAAGCTGACCGGCGCCTCGCTGACGATTCTTATTTTTGTCTTGATTTCGTTTCTGTTTTCTCTCTCATGGCTCTTCAGCGCCAGGCCGGGAGGCAAAAATCTTTTCTGGCTCTCTGTGCAATTTGCCTTTATCTGGGGCCTGGTGACCGCATCCGATCTTTTTACCATATTTATCTTCGCCCAATTGCTGATGGTGCCGCAATATTTTCTCAATCTGGGCCCCGGTCACGCTCATCATCGCCGAATCGCCCGGCGTATGCTCGTCGTGAGTATTATCAATAGCACTCTTATCCTGGCCGCTGCGATTCTGACCGGCTCGCCCGGTAATCCGCATGTCAACTATTCCACCTTCGCGGCGTCACCGTCAGCGCTGCTCTGCATTGTGCTTTCGATCTGGATCAGCCTTTCGCTATTTCCTTTTCATGGCGTTGAGACGACCCGCATCACGGTGGACGGGCAGAATCTTCTGCCGCTGAATTCAAATATCTGGGTCGGCGTGGCGCTGATGATGTGGCTGCAACATTCATTTTTTCTGGCACAGCTCCATGGCATGATCAGGCCGCTGGCGATTGCGGGAACCGTGGCCATGGCCGCCTGTTCGGTGGCGTGTTTTGCACAGCGGGAACTTTCACGGTCCATGGCTTATGCGGTGGCAGCGGTATCGGCGTTCGCATTCCTCGCGTGGATAAGTCAGGACGTCATGGGGGTGGTCGGGGCGATACTCATTCTGGGTGTACTTCCGGTGACGGTTTTTGGTTTTCAGCGCGGTATCGATCTACTTTTTCTACAGGCGCAGGACATCTCCACCCTGCCGGAGGGTCGCTCTTCTCCGGGAGGAGCCGCCCATCTTCTGTTTCTGCTGCTCACCGCAGCCTGTATCGGTATGCCCGCGACAACCGTATTTCGCGGTGTTTGGTTCGCACTCATCGGCATGATCGAGGCGGCAGCTCAATCCGGACGGATTGAATTGCAAACCGTCATATTTGGGGTACTCGCTCTTTCCGTCCTCGTGCCCATGATTCTGGGTGTCATATCACGCAGCTTATTGGCATTCCGGGATCCGGCACAGAATATCCGCCGACCCGATATTAACGTCCATACGGGTAGTATCGGCACAGCGGAAGATTCAACTTTCACCGCCCCCCTTAATCTCGCTGCCTACATCGGTGCAGCGCGACGCTGGGCGATTTTGGGGATGATGGTATCGCTGGTTTTGGGAGTATTTCCAATCCTTGCCATCGGGCCGTTGCTTGAGTCTCTGCAACATCCAGCCACGAGATCGACACCATCTCATCCAATTCTACCGCCAGCGCCGCCCTTTCACGAGGTCATTGTGGATCACATCTCGATACGTGCCGCGTCAATTGAGGCGTCATTGCACTGCCGGGGAAACATCGGACATCAGCACCGACAGGAATCGGGCAGTATCCGGGGGGAAGTGCCTGTATGAACCTCATCCTGCCAATGACCGTTCTGCTCCCTATTGCAATTCTTGGATTGCTGCGCCACGCGCGACCGGAAACCCGACGAACGATTACCGCCACCGCCATGCTTCCAATGATTTTTCTTTCATTGGGCAGATGGTTCTATTGGATACAGCGTGGAACGCTTTCGGACGGCCGGTTGATCTCCACTCTGGTCATCCTGTTTTCGGCAACATTTGTTTATGGATGGTTACGGCCTACGCCAAAAACATCGATACATCCGCCTGTACTGGTTCTTGCGGTCGCGCTGGTTGTTTTGCTGCTTCGCGATGTCTACTCGCCACCCATTGTCGTGCTGCTCACCAATTTGCCGGTCCTTCTGACTCACCGACGCAGCGCCATAACTCCCGCCGACATACACAGCACGGAGCGTGTGGTAACGCGTCCATTTCAAAATCTTTCCACCGGTCTGATCGTGCCTGCCTCGATTCTCGGCGTGATATCGGTGGTGGCATCGATATTTATTCCGGTGGGGGCACATCAATCACCTTCTTTCAGTGGCGGAGCGGCCACCGGTATGGTCGCCACGGCATTGATCTGGCAACTCCTGCTGGTGATGATGAGCGGACAATCATACGTACCGGGCGAATCGCCCCACACCGCCAAAGTTTTTGAAGACATGACTTGGTTGCTGCAGCGACAAATGCGCATATTTGCAGTGGTTACTATTTTTCTCGCCCTTTTTTATCTCCGATATGACCTCCAGTTAAGCCCGTTTGCTCTGTCCATTTTCGTGGTGCTAGCTTCAGCCACGTTCATCATTGTCGGATCGCTGATGCTGATGGAACGGAGTGTCGTGAGCTTACTTTCCCTCATGGAATATTTCTGGATCGGTGTACTTCTGGCCGCTTTTTCCATACCCAGGTGGCAGACTACAATTTCCCCTGAGGCAATTCTTGTTGCCCTTGCTGTAGCAATGACAGCGGACTGCTGGGTTTTGTCCTTGCTCATCCCCCCCCCTGGCTGGCGCCTTGATCTGGATTCGATTATCGGCTGGCGATTTCGCTATCCATGGCGCGCCGCCACTCTGGCATTGCTGATTCTGGCGATGCAGTTTTTGCCGGCTATGCCGGGTTTTCACTTCCTGATTCCCATTCTCTTCACGCTGGTCGGCGGTCAAGCCTGGCTTGCAGTGTTGATCCTCGCAGCCGGTGGTGCGATGCTCGTCGCGGCATTTCGCGTTCTGGGGGCTATGTATTCACAACCATCGCAACTGAAAATCTGATCGGTGCGGAAACACAAAGAATTTCCGGTACGCGTATTTGCCAAGCGGCGGAAAAGTCTCCCATCGTTGAGAACACTCTTAATGCCCCGCCGGTACAAGCTCAACGATCTGTGCCATGTTCCGACTATGGAAACGTTCAGTTCGTCGCATGATCTGCCGCCTCGATCTTAAGTTTGAAATACATCTTCCGGTTGCCGAAGACTGAAAGGCGGGCAGCGCTTCCCAGTTTTTGAAATTGTCTTTCAGCCGTATTCCAATGGTGTAACTCGCAGGCAACGCGGGCATACAGGCTCCGTACCCGTTCATCGAATGGATGATACATGAAGTACTCTTTCATGGCAGGATGAAGATGACGCCATATGTGGAATGAGTGGATAAGCGACTCATGCACAAGCTGGTGCGGTGCGGCGTTGGTTTCAGGATAGTTGAGGATCGTTTGCGCTCCATAAAGCAGCATCAGATTCATCGGACTCGACGGTCGACGGTAATATTCCGGGGCACGAATCAACTCATAAAGAAGATTATTATCGTTGTAGTACCATTTGCCATCATAGGGATCGGCACACATGGCTTCAAAATTCGTCGCGATACGGCACGCGGTGAGCGCATCGGGCCGGGCATTAAAAGCACGAATCAGCCACGTTGAATGAGCCGGCCAGATATTCCAACGCGCGTAACGGCGCAGGTGAGCCCAGAATTGGGCCGTTATGGCGCCGTCAATGGCGGTTATGCAGTTGGGGTTCATCATCCATGCTCGGTGATAATCGACCAAGGCCTGGTGCATGTACGAGAGATACTTTCTTGCGTCGCGCGGTTTGAGCTGATGAATACTTTGTAACTTGGGACCGTGCAACATGGCTAGTCCGATTTGCTCTGACTCCCACGCTTGGACAAGAAAGGTGAGGATCGGCTGGGCATGCCCGGCGGTGAGCGACGGTGCAAAAGCCGAGCTTGCCGCCGCTGGAGATTGTTTTTCCGTTGCGACGTCCCTCCATAATCTGCGACACCATTTGAAACGGGCCCCAAGCGGAATTCGGTCATCGCGGAGGAATTTTGGCAGCAGATGCAGAGCATCCGTCAGAAACGTACTGGCCTTGAAAACGCCCGAGAGGTGCTCCTCTTGGGCGATATGGGCCGCTATCACTCCAGCGATGAATTGATCGGTTAACGGAAAATGTCCTTTCAACAAACGAGAGGCGGAGGCGCATGCTACTTTCGAGTTCAAAGCATCGGGCCCCATGATGACAATCCTGTTGTAGGATTTGAAAAAAAGGATCAATGGATTGCGACATGCGTCATTCATGGCTTTTCCGGCGGCACGAATCATCTGATCCCTCGCGTTGCCCCGGTCACGGGCACTTCGTGCCAGCACAATGGCTTCTTCGTGCATGGCCCGGTCTGCGACATGCATCCAGATCGCTTTTTTCGGGGCGTTTGCATCCAGCGCCCCCGTGGTGACGCGGGAAGCCCAGGCCATGTAACGGGAGTCACGCTGCCGACGGCGAACCGACCACGGCGATAAAGAACTGGGGTGTTTCACGCGAAGCAGCGCCTCTCGGTACAATCTAAGCATGGAGTAATGGGTATCGCCAAAATAGTGGCGAGCCGCGTTCAGCCCGGCGAAACAGGCAAGAGGTCTGAATCTTGGCGGCCTGATGTGAGAAAGGTAAAACGGCTGTACGAATCGCTCGATGGCAGGGTGTCGGGGCCCTTGTCCGTAAAATTTCAGCAGGTGAAATGCCTCGTTCCATTTATCCGCCCATATACACAAAAATATGTCCGCCCCCAGATCATGTCCGCTGGTCGGTCGATGTGCAAAAAAACCAAGCATGGCAGCCTTGGCGAGTTTCCACACACTCCGCTTTCTCCAGAATTGGTGGCCAACCACAATGTAATTGAGGTTATAAAATCTCAGCCGCCAGACGTAATTGTCATGGGCTTGAATGGCGAACAGCGAGGAAAGCGCCAGGAGCGGAATTCTGGAATTCCAATGGCCGTAATGCACGCACCACTGCCCGAACCTGAACATTAATTTTGCACTGCCATACCAGCGTCGGTGCAACGCCCACAACATTTCATTGCAGGCCTGATGATTGTCGGGATCAGCCTGCATCGTACGTTGGAACCATTTGGTGATCCGTCGAAGGTGCCCCAGACCCAGGTCAACGTTCATCATTTCGTAGGGCACCTCGGGCTGCTTCGGTATGAGCTCGTAAGCCTCGCGCAGATATTGGCGAGCTGAACGCAAACGCAGATCGTAGATATGTGATGCTTTTTGCGAAACGGTGTTGGCAAAACCGTTTCCGCGGATGTACCAAGCCCCGGTGACGAATGAGTAACCCCTGAAAAACAAGTTCAGATAGCGGAGCTTAGGCGACGGATGGTGCACATCCATCGCCCGAAGAATCACGGCGTTGGCGCGCGACCAGGCATGATCTCGATCGGCAGGTCCGACAATAGCCGCCAGGTTAGAGGCAATTTCGGGAGCCAGAAAGCTCAATGGGACCTTCGGTTCACGAACCACTCGTGATATTAAATGCACATTTTCCCGTGCGCATGCCGCAACCGCCTTCCAGTTTGATACCGCCTCATAGCGATACGCGGCGGCGGTGCTGAATTCGAGTTTCATCGCCGCCGAATAACGACTTGCCATCAGCGCCCGGAGATCGCCTTGAATATTGCGTCTCAAGGCCCATGGGTGCACACGTTTCCGCCAGAATG
>DAHWIP010000081.1:0-7329 GCA_027344975.1 Phycisphaerae bacterium | reverse complement strand
CGTCATCACGCCGGTACCGTCTCGGGCGCTGACCTCCATCGCCTGCGGAAACTGCCGACGCCAATACGCCATATCCTCGCGCTGTTTGACGGCATCAATTTTATTGAGCACCAGAATCGCATCCTGCCCGCTGCAGCCGATCTCCAGCAGTACCTTCTGCACCGCCTTAAGCTGATCCGGTGAACGCGGATCGGAGGCATCCACCACAATCAGCAGCAGGTCCGCATGCGTCGCTTCTTCCAGCGTTGCCTTGAATGATGCCACGAGATGATGGGGCAGATCACGCACAAAACCGACCGTGTCGGATACCAGAGCCCAGTGCGCCTCCCCAAGTCGCCATCGCCGGGTTTTTGTATCGAGTGTGGCAAAGAGCCGATCCTCAACAAAGGTATCCGCTCCGGTAAGAGTATTAAAAAGGGTGCTCTTTCCCGCGTTAGTGTACCCTACAAGACTTACCGTGAAATGTCCCATGCGCCGGGCGGAAACCTCGCGCGATTTCCGTGATTGAACCTCCGCAATGCGCCGCTTCAGGTCTGATACCTTGTCGCGCACCAACCGGCGGTCGATTTCCAGCTGCATTTCACCCGGCCCGCGGGCTCCTACACCCGCTCCGGCACCCGCGCCGATGCGCTCAAGATGGCTCCACATGTGCCGCAGCCGCGGATAGGTGTATTCCAACTGTGCCAGCGCCACCTGAAGCTGAGCCTCAGCCGTCCGGGCGCGGCTGGCAAATATATCCAATATCAATTCGCTGCGGTCGAGAATTTTACAGTCACAAACCCGTTCAACATCTCGAAGTTGATTCGGTGACAGATCATGATCAAAAATCACAACATCCGCGCTGTGCTTCTTCACCAGACGTGCAATTTCGTTAACTTTGCCACGTCCAATGAAGGTGGCCGCATCAATCGATTCGCGTTTTTGTATCACCCGATCCACGACCACCGCCCCCGCGGTCTGCGCCAGGCTGGCCAGTTCATCCAACGGAGCGCTGGGATCGGCCGAAGAATCCGGCAGCAGCACACCCACCAGGATCGCCCTCTCACTTCGGACGGAAAGATCCACCCGTTTATCACCATTCAAGCCGAAAATCTCCTTTTACACTGTGCCCGGCCATCAGTCATCAACAGAGCCTCTCCAAGAGTACTATCCGGGTGTTCAGCGTCATCTTAGGCAGCGGCTCTTGCGAACGCTCGCCGCAGGTTCTGCCGCTAACTTCCCTGCGGATTCACCCCGCAAACCCTTTCAGCAATCATACTGGATATCGGCCATCGCTCGTGTCCGTCATCTCTTGTGCGATCTCTCAGCGCTGATAGAGTGGCAGATAATGAAACGGGACGCAAAGTGCCAAAATCGCCATCGAAGTGGCGTACGGCTTTCCACCTTGAAATTCGATTCCATCCGGTGGCTTCCAGCATCCAGACGCATGCTGATAATGAATTAATTCTTTGCGGATAGGGGGGTAGATGGCGGTCCAATATCGTCCACCGAGCTGGGAGGCCGCCTGCGAACAATAATACACCGCATAAAAATAAAAATTTTCGTTGTAGACGATCGGATGCGCCAGTAAATAGTTGCCGCCGGAGATGGCCTGTGGCGAGTTACGACGTCCCATGAGTTCCAGAGCCAATACACCCGTGCCGGTACGGGCGCGGCCCGGAGGTCCGCCGGGTTGATAGGCGAAGCCGCCATTGATGCAGGCATCGCGTACCACAAAATGGATGCCGTTTTTAATGGCCTCAGCGGGTACCGCCGCTCCGCAATCGGCCGCTCCGCGAAGCGCCATAAGTTGCCACCCGGTGCATGAAATATCCGCGTCGGTGCTCCACGGCTGGTAACGCCAGCCGCCCGCAAACTGATTGACCGTTCGCTTTTGTGCCGCAAGAATCAGGGCCACAGCCTTGGCAATTGCTCGGCCGACACGCTTGCGCATCGAGGGGCCCTCCATGCCGTACACTTCGGTGAGCGCAACGGTGCAGATGCCCTGATCGTACATGGTGCCGCCGGGGGAGGTGATATAGCCGTTGGAATTCTGGCATGAGAGTATATATCGGATCGCGGCGTCAATGACGCGGTGATAAGGGCCATGGTTGGCTGTGTAGCCGCGGGCCATGAAGGCCATCGCCGCCAATCCCGCATCCGCCGGCTTGGCCTGGCTGGCGCAGGCAAAACTGCCGTCTGAAAGCTGATGATGGGCCAACCAGCGCAGTCCCCGGGCAACAGATGCTTTCACGTATGCCGGAATCGGACGCGCCGCCGCCGCCTGCGGCCATATTGCCGTCAGAAGCAAAACCGCAATCGCAATCGGCGGGATAAATCGTTGCCGTGAGAAGCGGTTAAAGAAATGGCGAAAGTTCACCGGCGATTTCTCCCGTTCTGTCAATGCTCGCGATTAAGTCGTGATATCTTCACATAGTAATCGCGCACCATCTGTCGATATCCCGGCGGAATGGCCTGCCGGGCGGTATTCAATAATTGCTTCTGCCGCAGGGCCCCCAGTCGAACCCATTGGGCAGGGCTTATACCCAAGGCCGCGACCGACTTGGGTATCTGACCGGTCGCATGATCGGCCCCGATACCCGTACCTGCTCCCTGATCAGAAAGGCCACCCGCCTGACTTCCGCTTTCGGCACCGGCCGCCCCCTGGCCCGACGCCATCGCCGGACCACCATTCCCTGCCTGATTTCCGGCTCCCATCGCTTGGCCGGGCTGCCCAGCTTGGCCGCCTTGCCCAGCTTGGTCGCTCTGTCCGCCGCTACCGGCAAAAGCCAGAGCCTGTTCTGCCTGCGAGAGTGCGCCAGCGGCTGCCTGCGCCTGATCGGAATTGCCCTGACTGGCTGCATGCCCTTCAGCCAACGCCCGCTGTAACTGCGACGCTGCCTGCATCAAGCGTTGATATTCGCTCAGACCTGTTGGCAAGGGCGAATGCTGATTGGACGTATTGCCCCCCGGTCCGTGCGAACCCGCCTGAGCCTGCATCTGATTCGGGTTCATCTCACCCGGAATATGATCATTGTGATCTTCGTCGGCGATGTGTCCGCTGCCACGCATCCCTTGCTGAATATCCGCGAGGGCCGAATTGATGTGGGCCAATGCGGCTTGCTGTCGGATCGACGCTTCGGCGTGATTCCGCTGCTTGAGTGTTTGGTTCGTGAAGTGCTGATCCTTCTCGGCTTGAAGCATCTGCTCTCGGGCCTGTGCCACCGCGGCCGCCAATTGCGGCGATCCCAGCGCCGTCTCCCGCTCCAGTTTTTTCGCCTGCGTCGATGCACTGCCTATTGCCGAGGCAATCTTGGATGATTGCCTGATGCTTTCGGCGGTGTCTTGTCGGGCCGACTTGAGTTGTCGGGCGACGGCAGCGGTCTGCTGGGCGATAGTTCGCTCTCGTGCCGCGAAAGAGTTGAGTATTTTTGCATCGGCAGTAAGTTGCTGCGGTCCCGGCGTTTGGTTGGCGGCCTGCGCCTCAAGCTGCGCGCTTCGGGATAAATCTTCGCCGGCTGCCTGAAGGGCCTGCTGCATGGCCGAGAAGTTATTGCCGGTCGCTGCGCGGATGGCGGTTTGCGCCTGCGACTTGGCCTGCTGATTCAACTGCCGACTGGCGTGATTGCTGTCATCGGCCGCCTGTTTTCGCGCCTCCGCGGCAATCTGTTTCGCGAGATTCTCCATGATCGCTTTACCGGCCGGAGTATTGGCCTGCGCTTGTTGAGCGGCCCGGGCAAGTTGTTCCGCGCGGCTTTGGTTCGCTGCCGCCTGCTTCTGCTTTTCAGCCGTCAACTGGCTGTGAGCGGCCTCCTGTTCCAGTCGATTGGCCGTCCGCTGTAACTGAGCGATGATCTGCTTCTGCGCTGTATGAGCGGCCGATGCGCGATGATGCTCGAGCGCCTGCACTGCAGTCTGCATGGCCGTATGCGAAATCGGTGGGGCGTTGCGCAATGCGGATGCGTGCGGCTTGGCGGATATGAATTGATCAATGGCCTGATTCAGATGCAACTGCTCCGCAGCAAGCCTTCCGGCCTCCTGATGGGCCTGCTGTCGATGAAGTTTAGCGTTAATCACCCGGCGAATGCCCTGTTGAGCCGCCTTGATATTTCGCAGTTCCGCCTCAAGGGCCTTGATTTGCGGGGCGGCCATTTCCTGCACCGGACGCTGTAAAATCGGGTGCGCCGTGACCAGATGTTGTATCTGATTTTCTATTTGGCGCTGCTGGGCCAGCGCCCCGGCATCGGTGGGGTTGATACTCAGTTCCTTGGATACCGACGCCTGCTTCCTTGCAAGGGCCCTGACGTTGTCGGCGATCACCTGCGTGCCTGCCTGCCTTTGCATGTTTCGTGCGGCGGCTTGCAGTTGATTCAGCGCGGTCTGCAATCCTTGTTGAGCTTTGGCAAGCTGGGCCGATCGGGTCTGCGTCAATTTTGGATTATCGAAGGTCGCCAGTCCGAGATTCCTAGCCGCCGAGTGGAGTGATTTTTCGGTCACCGATCGAATCGCCGCCGCAACCTGCCGGTAAACCCCATGGTGCATCCGCGCGGCGGCCGATTCCAACTCATGGGCGCTCTGCCCGATGAGATTCTGCGAATGATTCGCCTTTCGCATGGCGACCGAGTTAAAGTGTTGATCTGCCGGAACCTGCTGTAACTGCGTGACCTGCTGCTTGGCGGTCTGCAATTGTCGTAGGCTCTTTTTCAATACCGCTGAAAAGCGATGGTAAAGCAACGCGTCGCGCCTGGCCTGATAGCTCATGTCGAGAGATGGATCAATGATAATTTCATGCTCGCCACTCAGGCCGGTCTGGTGCGCCGGAAGGCAGTTGTCCTCCACCACCAGGCGATACATGATGACTCGGGCATGGGGTTCGTTCGCGGCCAGAAGCTGATCTGCAATGTGTAATTTCCACGTGCCTGAATATTTACGCCCACCCGCCATTCCCAGAAAAATCGGGTAGGAAGCCGAAGGCAGGGCCCCAACTTTTATCCGTACACGCAGTGACGTAATCCCGTACGGATCTGTTGCCCGGTAACGAATGGGAATCACGTCATCCGGGCGAGCCCGCACCACATCACGCGGGCTCGTGACATGCACCACGGGCGAAGGATCCCTGTGGACGATAATCGGCCAGACCCGGTCATCGGTATTCGCGACGCGCTGCGCATTGATTAATTTAATACGGTAGTGTGTGTTGGCTAACAATGTGAAGACGGCCCGGTAGGACGTGCCGGCAACATGATTCAGTGCCGCCAGCGTCGCCGGGCCCGCGGACGATGCGGCAAAGTGCAGGGCACTCTGCGGGGCGAGTTTCTGCGTGGTGTTGACCGTCAGCGACACTTCAGTACCCCGGATGCCGGTAATAGTCCCATCCACGCCCGTCACACGGTGGGGCGGCAAATGGGTGTACGATGGATAATGGTAGACGATGGTAAGATGGCTGATCGCCGGTCGCGCAATCACATGCACGTGGTACCAGCGCGATTCCCCGCGACGGGATATGATGCGGTACTGAAACGATGTCTGTACGGCCTCCAAGGTGCGCCGATAGGAACGCGGACCGGTCGGGGTCATGCTGCTGACGGAACTGCGACCATCGGCATACCGCATCGCCAATTCCAGGTGCAATCGCTTCGCAGGCGCAATTTTAGAATGATCCCGTGCGGTAATCACCACGTTGCCACCCTGACCTATGCTGAGATTTCCCGGCGATACCGTCAGATTCATCGCCGAAAGCGGCATCTCTTTTGACCATGGCATGATCGTTCGGCGCACGCCCAGGGCGAGGGTGTTGGGCATCAGCGGCCAAAGTAATATCCACACGAGCAATGCCGGAGCGCAGATCACGGCCGCCTTTAAGAGCATCTGCGTCGTGATGATCCGTCGGGCGTCAATTTCAGACGCAATCTCACCGGCCCGGTTGATGACTCGGTCGACAAGCTCCCCGGATGCGATCTGCTTTGTATGGGCATCCGATGAAAATTCCACCGCACTGAGCAGGATTTCGTGATGGGTTCCGGCTGTTTCAACCACCCCGGCAGCGGTCCGAAGATTGACGGGGGCAAAGGAACCTCGCAATAATCGCCAGAGTGTCCACGACATCGTTGCCCACGCCATGACCGCAATACCCCATCGAACAGGCGTCGCAAGATGCGGAAAGCTTCCCAGTATAAGCACTGCGACAAGGGCAATCAGTGCGCAATACCCCAGCGAGCGGATCAGCGCCTGTGCAATGCGAAAACGCCTCTGTCTCGCCGCAACCGCCAGAAGCGGGGCCGAGAGTTCATCAGGAGGTAGGGACGTGATGCTCATGACTCAGTTCTCTGCCGGATGCACGAACGTGGCGGGCTCAGTTACTTCTTCGGTAACCGCCGGAATATGCCCGACGGCAGCCAGCCATAGGGGTCCCCGCCCATGCTTTCCCATACCACTATCATATCAAACCTTTGGCTTTTCTTATGATCCATTCCGCCGCCGCCAATAACGCAAAAAGGAGCATAAACAACCATTGAAGCGCTGCCGTTCCCGTGCTCCGGGCGTTCGTCAGCAGTCCAATGGTATTAACGCTGCGAAGCGTATGTTTTTGCGGTGGCATGGCTGCGGCCAATATCGAATAGGCAGGTCCCGTTACCATGACCCCGCCGCCGGCTGCGGCCAATTGCTCCAGTGCCCGCGGATCGGCCGACGGATCAAACATTTCCAGATTTTTACGAGCCCGAATACGGATAATCTCGTTGCGATTGACCGCAGTAGGGTCATCCGCCAGTTTTTCGCCAACGTGATCCCCTTTCAGCGTGACTGAATAGCTGCCCGGTTCCAGGCCGGTCAGCACCCCGCTGTAAAACCCCGGCGAACCAGGTGTTGCGATCATGGAAGCCGATTGCATGGTACCGACCTCTTCGGGATTACGACGGCTGTGGATCAGACGGGCTTGAACCTGGAAACGAAGGTGAGCGTCCGGAAGCAGATTGGTATGCAGAACGCGTGCGCGAACATGCACAGTTTGCCCAAAACGATAGTGCGTTCGATTGGTGCCAAACCGTACCCACTTGCCTCCTACCGGAAGTTGGGTACCAACCGCCCATCGCACCAATTGGGCAAGAAAAGCGTTTTCAAGGTTATGGCCGTCATCCGACCGCATTCGCCATGTTTGATCACTGGCGAGATACAGCACGCGCCCCGCGCCGGCGCTCATGGTGGCCAGAAGGGCCCTTTGGTGATCCCCCTCGCCTGAATTTGAGCTCAGTCCGCCTGGACGGCCGATCATCCACAATACCCGCGCATCGGGTCGGGCATCGGTAAAGGTGCTGTGCCAATACCAGCGCGGCATATCTTGCCAGAGGCGAT
>DAHWIP010000080.1:0-7343 GCA_027344975.1 Phycisphaerae bacterium | reverse complement strand
GCCACCTCACGCAAGACCCATGAAATGAACCAAAACGCCATGGAATCACAAATTCCGGGACACTACTGGGTGCCACCCCGCTAGACAAGCAGCTGCCCCTGTCATTCCCCAAGAATGGCTTTCTGATGGCCGACGGGTGCAAGGGGCCGAAACATTACTGGGTGCATTGGGTCTGGAAGAAAACTTGGTTGTTCCCAAAGCTCCAACTCAGTATCGCACCGTACCAACGGTACAACGGGCTGGCCGTGGGTGTTTTCGGTGGAATGCTTGTTTGGAACAGGCCGGGCTACAGTTGGGCTACCGTGCTCTCGTTTGCCCTCGCGGGCGGTGAGCTCCTCCGCTACAAACAGGACAAGCCCGGAGCCACCGGCGTGCAACAGCCGCGCTACTACGTGGTATGCCTGCATCCGCTAGTTGTGGCCTACGTGCCGAACGGCCCACCTTTGGTTGTGCCGGAGGTTGAAGGGGCCGAGTCGGCCTATTCTGATTGGTGGGGGGACTACAACCTTTTATTCCCCAACCGCGTACCGGCATTGAGCGGGCTGACCGAATCGCAGGCCCGCAGGCTAACTTGCAGAAAGATCGCTGTGCTGGCCAGGCCCTATCGGGGCCCCCTTCCCTACGGTTGGGGCGACAGTAAGCAGTGGCGCGAGTTTTGGCATGCGATTAACGCCCGGCGCGTGTTCATCACATTCCGTAAACCCAGGACCGTCTACTCGATCAGCGTGAGCCAACCCTGGAAGCGACTGACGGAAAGGTGAGGGAGCTGCCGGGGCAGCCAACTGTAAAAAAAGGGCGCGGGCTACCCCCAAACGCTGTGGATCGAAGCAACCATGCAGCAACTTCTCCGCATCGCCCCGGCGCGTTATGATTCCACTATGGATTCCATTTTGAGGCCGTGCTATGGTCACGTGTTTCGGCTCGCGGCCTCGGTAACCCCAACCTCTGCGTTCCACTGCGCCCTCTGCGGTAAAAATGATATAAAATCATGGCCGCATGGCGCAGGGGAGGGTACGGAAAAGCGTAAGGATTTAATGCAAAAATCTTAGTGCCTTTCATTCTTCGCGTGATAAAAAAACGGATGACACCACGCGCCAGCGTGATTCAGTATCTCGCGCGGAGGCGCGGAGATCGCGGAGACGGTTCAATGGCGCGAGCGAACCAGATGCAGGAACCACCGCGTCCCCTGCGGTGAAAAAAGCTACTCACATCCTGCACCAGCGTGAAACCATGTTTCCACGGCGGTGGATAGCTGCTAAACGCAGCGACGAGGCGCCAATAGCCTGATCGCGATTTGGCCCCCGAGGTAAGGCCGTGTGTTCTACCGCCCCCCGATTCCACTGGATTTGATAATTTGCAAGCTAATAGTTTGCACCGTGACAAATAATCTGTTAACCTCTTCTTTGGGGACTAAGGAAGTCGAAAAATTATGTTGCCGATCCGGCGTGGATGAAGGTCGCCTTTTGGGCATTTCGATCCGCAGCAGGCCGAGGGGACTAATTCGCGAAATATCCGCCGCCCGCGTTTTGTTTTGCGCGGAGAGCACGGCTCCCTTAGCTGGAGTTTTTTTTGAAAGGCAGAAAATTCATGCGCTACAATAAAAAGTTATCCGCTTGTTTAAGCACCGCCGTGGCCATCGCCCTTGGGGCCGGTGTGATGGCGGGCAATGCCGTTGGGTCGCCCTTTGTGGGCATTACCATATCTAAGTGGTCATTTGGCTCGAACGTACCGCAGCCCGTTACGACAGAGGAGGAGCCGCTGTCTTTGACGGTTACTCCAACGCAAAATATCGACAACGCTTATGTGATTTTGGGCTCAATCAACTCGGGAGGAATCGAGACACTCAACTTTACCACAGCCTATCTGAATGGCGAATTGTCATACTTGGGCGATTTGACGGCGGGCACACAGTACACGGTTACCGGGGCCGAGGCGGATGTCGAGCAGCACCCTTACGAGTCACTTATCGGCTTGGCACCCGCGCAAACCGGGTCGACATCGCAGAGCGTCATCCTTGGATTGGGAACCACTTCGGCGGATAACGCAATCGAGAATGATATTGGGCTTTCCGACTACTCCGCTTTTCTGTCGGCACTAATTCCTTCGTCATTCAGCAATACCATCAGCAGCGACGGCGTTTTAGGCGTGTCGGACACCATATCGGGCGTGAGTATAAACGGGGCCGATCCGGAGTCTTCGTTGGATGAATTGCTCAACGGGACCTACCCGGCGGAGGAGGAGATTTCGATTGGCGGGACCGGCGGGGGAACCTCATCGGTTGATGCAATCCGGCCCGGCTCGGTGGGCGAGTCGTACCAGTTCAGCGTGTCAGTATCGTCGAGCTTGTCGAGTGCACTGGAGGATAATGCGATGGGCGTGAATTCCAGTGGCTTGCTGGTGAATTTCGACAGCCCCACCAGCGCGGGGACTATTGACGCCGTTGTCCCGGAGCCGGGGGCGCTGATGATTTTTGCAACTGCCATAGGAGGTGGATTGCTACTGGCACGCCGTCGGCAAGCACCGTCTCGTTGACCGGTAATCTCCTTGGGTGCAACCGCTTCATTGTAGCTGGGCGCAGGGCCGGAGCGGCCTCTGTGATGCATGTTCGCCTTGGGCGGTTTGCAAACGGTAACTCCCCACAATGGTCTGCCCCTTGTGGTGGATGTTCTTATCCGTGATGAAATGCCGAAAGGATTGCCCACACACCGAATCCGATAAACGCTGCGGCGGAGAGCCAGTTCACTGCGGTCATCATCCGCGTGCCGAGCCGCAATCGGATATAGTGAACGAGCAGCGCCAGAACCGTCCAGCAGATCAGTGCGCTGATAAACATACCCAGCACGATGCTCAGCAGCGATGTCAGCGGTGCTGCAGGATCGATGCCGGCGAAAATCGCAGCGAACAGCAGAATGGTCAGCGGGTTGATGATGGTGAAGCCCAGCGCAAGGAAGAAAGATTTGATGCCGATCGATCGCCGACTTTTAGCAAGCTCCAAGTGATTCTGCACCGGGAGACCGACCGGCGGCCGCAGGAATATCCAGATTGCAAAACCGAGCAGCAGCACTCCCCCGCCGACGGAGAGCCAGAATCTCGCAAAGCTCAGCCAGACGGAGATTTGATGCACCCCCACCGCTGAGATTGTTCCAAAGATGCCATCGGCCGTCGCCGCGCCAAATCCCGCCCACAGGCCGGCCGAGAGTCCGTCAGCCAGGGTGCGCCGGATGCAGAATACGCCAATCGGCCCGATGGGAGCATTAACGGAAAAGCCGATCACCAAACCTTGAATCAGGGAGTTAATCAACCGGACATCCTTGCTGACGGGTTAACCGCACACATTGCGGGTAGAATTTTAACCGCGATTTAGATCGACGGCGATGACGGACAACTGGCGATGGACCGCGACATGACACAAGACACCGAGATGTATGATCTGACCCCTCTGCTGCGAAAAAATCATACCTTGCTGGAATATCAATCCGTGAAATTGCCGCCCGGAAAGGAAATCCTTACGCTGCTATGGAGCCGACCGGGAGAATCATGGCCTGTCGTGAACCGCAATAATATCGCGGAATGCATCGCACAATGGACAACGGACATCTGGGATTTAAGCCCGGATGGCACGGCGCAGCTCTGGGAGCCGGGAATTCAATATTCCACGGGTGCGATCTTTGCGTGCGGAGAGGATGATGTGCTTTACGGGTGGGACATGCCCCACCCCGAGGTGATCTACGCGTGCACCTGCGACGGCGCCCATCTCGACAAAATCATCCTGCCGCTGCGGCTGGAAACACCGCTGGCGCCGAAAATGACGCCGGACGGCATGATGGCTATGCTGACTGGTGATAAAGAGCAATGGGTGCGGATCGCCGACCTTGGCCGCCGGCGTGAGAGTGGACCACCGCCGGCAGATCCTTGGAGGCACTGGCAACCGGATGCAGAGCGGATCAGGCAATGGATCAAGGTGCGCTGTGATCGATCGCGTCCGCCGGTGCGACTGGCGCCATAGCCGCAATCGGGGCTTTGAACAGCGGCAGGCTATCGACGATGATAGCGGCCGCATGAGGCTGAGGTAAGCATGCTTAGAGAACTGCATATCAGCAATCTGGCGGTGATAGCCGACGCAACGGTTGAGTTTGCATCCGGATTCAACTGTTTCACGGGACAGACGGGCGCGGGTAAATCGTTGGTGATCGGTGCGGTGGAATTGCTGCTCGGTTTGCGGTCGCCACAGGGGATGCTGCGGGCAGGGGCGGCCGAGGCGCGGGTAACGGGCGTTTTCGCCATCGCTGATGCGCAGGTTCGCAGCGACATTGGGGCACTGGCCGACCTTTCGCTGGCGCAGGAGCCGGAGTTAATTTTGTCGCGCCGCATCTTTGCCAGCGGCCGCACCTCGGCATCGCTCAATGGGCAGCCGGTGTCGGGTCAAACGCTGCGGCAGATCGGTGAAATGCTGGCGGACATTCATGGGCAGAACGATTTTCAGTTTTTAATGCGGCCGGTCAATCAACTCGCCGTGCTGGATCAATTTGCGGGTGTTAAGGCGACGGCCGACGAATACCGCGCCCTCCACGGTCGACGAGCGGAGCTCCTGGCGCAGGCGGCGGAACTCAGTGCCGGCGAGGAACTGCGGCGTGGCCAGCTTGAACTCGCTGAATTTCAACTCGCCGAAATCGACGCCCTTGCACCGGAGCCCGGCGAATTTGATAAGCTGCAGGAGCGGCATAAGACGCTCTCCAATGCGGCACTGATAAAAAAGCAGGCCGCCGGCATAACGGGAGAACTTTACGACGATGAGCAGTCGGTCATTGAGCGGCTCAAGCGGATTTTCGCGGCACTCGGCGATGTGGCCGAACTCGCCGCCGATTTCAAGCCGGTATTCGAGCAGATGCGCGACGCCATTATCAGCCTTGACGACGCTGCACTGAGCATCCGACGAATTGCCGATCGCATCGAGATGGACGAAGAAGCGCTGGCCGAATGCAGCGCCCGGCTCAATGAATACAACCGCCTGATGCATAAATATGCCCGGCGCGGTGGAGCGGCGGAGGAACTGCTTGATTTTCAGTCGCAACTGCGGCAGCAGATTGAAACACTCAAATCCCAGCAGGCTGGTGAAGCGGAGTGCCTGAAAGAGATACGCAGTATCGAGAGCCGCCTGCTGGAACTCGGTAAAAAGCTCACCACGGCACGGCGCGATGCCGGCGCCCGGCTCAGCGAACAGGTGTGCCGAGAGCTTGCCGAGCTCGGCATGAAAGAGGCCCGCTTTGAGGTTGCGCTGTTGCCGACCGGCAACGAAACTGATCCCTACACATCGGCAACAGGGATGGAGACCGCGGAATACCTTATTGCGCCCAATCCCGGCCAGCCCGCCCAACCGCTGCGGCAAATCGCCAGCGGGGGTGAAATATCACGCGTGATGCTGGGGCTTAAGTGCATTCTCTCGGGCGTTGACCGCCTCAGCGTGCTGGTGTTTGACGAAATCGACGCCAACGTGGGAGGACGCATGGGTTTGATCATCGGCGAAAAGTTGCGCCAGCTTGCCGGCTCGCATCAGGTTCTGTGCATTACGCATCTTCCGCAGATCGCGGCCTTCGCGCAGCGACATCTGCGGATCGGTAAATCGGTGGTGCAGGGGAACAGCTATACGCAGGTTGAATCGCTGATCGGCGAGGCGATAGTGGATGAACTTGCGGAAATGATCACGGGTAAACAGATCACGCCCACGGCCCGTCAGCAGGCGCAGGCACTGCTGCAACTTGCCGCAAAGGCTTCCCGCAGAGTCGCACCTGCGCCCGACGGCAAGACATCATCCCCCGGAAAGCCTTCCGGCGAAAGGGAAAAAGTTTCACAGCCGAACGGGCGGACGGCGCCTAAGATAAAGGCGGCACGAGGAAAACGGTCATGAAATCGTTCACCCATTATCTGACATTTAATATTCCCGACCGGGTGGGGTTCGTCAATATAACGGACGAACTTGAAACGTTGCTTGCCAAAAGCGGCATTCGCGAAGGGTTGCTGCTGTGCAATGCGATGCACATCACGGCTTCGGTATTTATCAACGATAATG
Organism: Phycisphaerae bacterium; assembly: GCA_027344975.1. Taxonomy (GTDB): domain Bacteria; phylum Planctomycetota; class Phycisphaerae; order WQYP01; family WQYP01; genus JAJZGD01. The sequence continues at coordinate 1,276 of DAHWIP010000080.1, read as the reverse complement.
AATCCGGCCTGCATCAAGATTACGCCCGCTGGCTGGAAAAACTTGCACCCCACGCCCCTATCAGCGCCTATGAGCACAACCGCACCGGCGAAGATAACGCCGACGCGCACCTCAAACGGCAGATCATGGGGCGGGAAGTGGTTATCGCCATTACGGCCGGGCGATTGGATTTCGGGCCGTGGGAACAGGTGTTTTACGGCGAGTTCGACGGGCGACGAAACAAACGGGTGCTGGTGAAGATCATCGGCGAGTAAATGCCGACGGCGTGTCGCCGTTGAACCATGAAAGGAACAGAAAAAATGAAAACGCGAGCATTGGGCACGACCGCCGTTAAAGTCTCGGAAATCGGCCTTGGCTGCATGGGGATGTCTGATTTTTACGGCACACGCGATGATCAGGAGTCAATCCGCACCATCCACCGAGCCATGGAACTGGGTATTAATTTCTTCGATACCTCCGACATGTACGGCCCTTTCACCAACGAAGAACTTCTGGGCCGTGCCATCGCCGTCGGGGCCCCGCTGAAGCGCGAGCAGATCGTTCTGGCGACCAAATTCGGTTATGTGCGGGAGCCGGGCAAGGCGATCGGCGGCGTCTGCGGCAAGCCGGAATATGTCAAACAGGCGTGCGCGGCGAGCCTGCGGCGTTTGAAAGTTGACTGCATCGATCTCTATTACCAGCACCGCGTGGACAAAACCGTGCCCATAGAAGAAACCGTCGGGGCCATGGCGGAGCTGGTGAAAGAGGGGAAAGTCAAGCACCTCGGGCTCTCAGAGGCCTCCGCCGCCACCATAGAGCGGGCCCACCGCGTGCACCCGATCTCCGCCCTGCAAATTGAATATTCACTCTGGACACGTGAACCGGAACATCAGCTCCTGCCCTTATGCAACCGTCTGGGGATTACGGTTGTGGCGTACAGCCCACTCGGCCGTGGATTCTTAACGGCCACCATCACCTCGCCGGACCAATTTCCTCCCGGTGATGTGCGTCGAAATCAACCCCGCTTTCAAGGGGAAAATCTGCAGTCGAATCTGCGGCTGGTGGAAAAGCTGACCTCCATGGCCAAAGCCCGCGGGTGTACCCCCGCCCAACTTGCCCTGGCGTGGGTACTCTGCAAGCAACCCCGCATGGTCCCTATTCCCGGCACCAAACGCGTGAAATACCTTGAGGAAAACGCCGCCGCCACGGATATTCGGCTTTCCGCCGATGATATCGCCGCTCTCGACGCAATGGCTCCCATCGGTATGGCCGCCGGTGCTCGCTACCATGAGGCGGC
>DAHWIP010000007.1:0-19609 GCA_027344975.1 Phycisphaerae bacterium | reverse complement strand
GATGACGCTGGATGCGGTGACGGGGCTGTATTATGAACGCAACCGCGATTATTCGCCGAGCCTTGGCCGGTGGATGGAGCAGGACCCGGCCCAATTCATTAACGGGGCCAATACATACCAATTCGTCGATTCCTCGCCGGTGGGGAATGTGGATGCGAGCCGGCTGCAGGTTTTCGCATACGGATTCACCGTCGGCAGCGCCCCGAACTCCCCGGAGTTGCAGGCCCGGACCGACGCGACCTCGCATGGATACCGGGGGCAGCCACCGATGTTTTGCAAAAGATTTTGCTCCACAAGAGGCTGGTCGCAGAAAAAACATCCGTAGTGGAGATATTGGCATGCCCGAACAGCAACCCAAAGAGCGCCGGGATATTTCTAAAAGACTAGTCCTGTTCCTTATAATCTTTTTCGTCGTCTGCGTCCTTGGGCGCTTGTTGCGCCCGTGGCTCGGGCGCACGACCGTTTCCGTTTCAGGGGTCTGGCAGTTCATGTCGCCGCACTTGGTCGGCATCGTCCTTCCCCACAAGATCGGAGGAGCCGCTCCCCCGATAATTGGCTTGTCTCAAGGGGATTACCCCAAGCTGCCGCGCGGCGGAGTCGAGTCGTCGATCCTGTCCGCTGGGATAGTCCCAATTTTCCCCAATGGCGGGGTGTACACCGCCTGCAACTACGGCGTCATTAGCGGGCCGGGCAGCAAATCACCAAAGCATTACGCGTGGGCGCCGGTCATCATCGTGCCGGCCGCCGGGGGCTGGCAGATCGCGTACCCCTTTTACATGCATCTTCGGTTGAAAATACCAAGGCACAGGAACTACACGGTGGGGCTCTTCCCAGGCCACGGCAACGACAATATGTTCACACGGATCGTGCTGACGATGAAACGGCCACTGCCCCGATCGCCGCAACGCGGTACCGGCGGAGCGGAGAAGCACGGGCCCTCACCGAGCGGCGGTAGGCGGCCCGGCTAGGGCAGGCGGGTACCTCTGGCCGAGCGGCCTTCCCCGTATAGCACCGGGCGCGTTATGATTTTCACGGTGAGGCAATTTTGAGGCCGTAGTATGGTCGCAGCCGACAATGAATTGATGCACAACGCACAGGCCATTCGCCGCCGCACGCAGCCGCTGGCGAATAATCTGTATCAGGGGATGACGCCGGACGCGGTGACGGGACTGTATTATGAACGCAATCGCGATTATTCGCCGAGCCTCGGCCGGTGGATGGAGCAGGACCCGGCCCAATTTATTAACGGGGCCAATACGTATCAGTTTGTGACGTCTGATCCGTTAGGCAGAACGGACTCGACCGGGGATTTTGCCATATCTCTCACTGCGGGGTATTCAAAGACTTTCGTATTAGCGTTTGGTCCGACGCCCATACCTGATGTTGGATGGGAAGTATTGGCGAGCGTGAGCGTGCGGGCGATTTCATGCTGCTGCTGCGGCCAACGTAAAAGAGAGCATCTGGCGGAGGCAAGTGTGAGCCTGACAGGAGAGATTGTCTGGGGCGGCGAGTTTAAAGGAACGGTGGCGTCGGGGTCTCCCCGCGGGTCCGGATGGCGCAATCCCACAACCGGCAAGTTCATCAAAGCCCCATCTGTAGAGGGCGGAAGCACTGGCAGCCAGGGCGTAGGGACCGACGTGAAATGCCCGAAGGCCGGCGTAAGCGGGTTTGCCGAGGCATTTCTGGAGGCGTCGGGAGGCGCTTTCTATGGTGTGAGAGTATCTGTTACTTTTCCCGTATATCCCCACCTTGAAGAGCCGCATTTTCAGGTTACGGAAGTGTGGGGGATTTATGGAGCCGAGGCATCCCTTGGCGTGACCGGGGGAATACAGATCGTGGAGCCGCTGGGAACAACTTATGACCTCACGGCCTGATGATCAACGATCTGGCGGGGAGGCGTTGCTTTCCCTCGGCGAACGTACAGCCTTGCGAATCTTCGGTGGGCTTGGCGTTATAAATTTGATTTTATTTTTGGGATTGGTCTTTCTAAACGCGCTTGGTATCGAATTGGGTATTGGATCCCAGGAAGGGGCGTTCGTGGCGATCGGCGTGTTAACTATGCTCCCACCATCGGCGGTCTTGTGGGTGTTGAGCAGTCATGGTCTTAGATGCGGTAATAATTCTTCGCAGGAAGTGAAAGACCGATTTGCATCGAGGGTGCGCATGCTTCGGGGAGCGTTTCCTTCCATATTTTACACTTCGGTGGCGGTAGGAGGCCTGGCCTCGGTGGCCTGCCTGTTTTCCCGTGACGCACGTTTTGCCGCCTTCTTTCTGTGGACGAACCCACTTAGCGTTGCGGCGGCCTTCTGGATTATTCCGCGGTCTACAACCATGCTTAGGCAATGGCAAGAGGAGGACAACCGTGAAGAGTCATTGGGGTAAGAAAGCGATCCTTTTGCGTATGACAATATCTGAGCGGGTGATCTATTGTGATTTTTCAAGACGAGGTGATATTCAATGATCAGGAACTCACGGGTCATGAGCAGATGGGCACGTGCTGCCGCCGTCGGGGGGCTACTTTGGTTGGGCTCATCGGTTTGTGCTGCAGTTCCGACGCCAGCCTCCAAAAATGAGGCTCTCGACGCCATTCGCCTGAGTATGAGTGGGTGCCAAGTATCATTGGTAGCTAACGGTGTCCCGGTGGATGTGTGGGATGCCACCGCTGCAAAGTCGAACCTGTCGAGCTTTTGCAGCTTGGCGGGTTTTGAGCGACACGGTACCAACAGGCTGAAATTTATTGTGAAAACGAAAGCAGATACACCTGCGGTTTTTGAGGCAGAGGTGCTCCGAGGTAGATTCCCCACCTTGCACCGGACGGGAATTAAACTCTCAGTGAAGCGGCCGGCAGCGGCAGCGCCAATTTCGTTGGTAAAGGTTTTGGCCATCACGCGCACAAACCCGACGCCGTGGGCATTTGCAGAGGCTCAAAGAGTCGGCAAGCTTACCTCCGCCGACCGCAAGGCGATATTTAATGCTATCGATCGGATTTGTACAGCTATGCGGCAGCGTGATGGTAAAAAGTGCGCTGCGGCCTACGGTATGGATTTTGCCAAGGCTGCGGGCTATTCACGAACGATGATGCAGTCGCATTTTGCGGCGATGTTTAAGGCTATGGCCCGAATCCATGCCAGACTCGTCGTTTCAAAGCACGCAACTTGGAGTATCGAGGCCTTCGGCCGCGGGGTGCTGGTTCGGGCATTACCGAAGGCATTTCTATTTGGATTTGTTGCTCAGGGGCATCACTATTTGCCTGTTTACAATAATCTCCTGCTATGCAAAACACCCGCTGGATGGGTGGTCGAGAAATGAGACGGCGACGATACTGGGGACGGCCACCCACTAAAAAGGTGTATGGGCAATATCAGATGTTTCGGATGGAAGCAATCAGGCCGGAACTTTCCCTCCACGGCCCCGGCGCGGTATGATTCCATCAGTTGTTCCATTTTGAGGCCGTGGTTTGGTCGCAGTTAATGAAAAGCCAACGAGGGATCGAGGAATCGGACCGGGCGGCATCGCTGGCCTGCGGCCTCAGTAACAATTACCTCTGCGTTCCCCAGCGCCCCCTGCGGTGGAAAAAAGGTAAACGTCCGACGAAGTGCATCTGGCGGGGATTTTTGGGGCGTGTAGATTCTGATCTGCCGATTGGATTTCCGGGAGCGGAACGGCTGTGCGGCACCCATGCATCACGGCAGCTTCCCCGCGCCGCCCCGGCGCGTTATGATTTCGTCAGTTGTTCCATTTTTGGGGCCGCAGGATGGTCGCGATCAATAAAATTTTGCTGCCCGAGTGCGCCGGTGAAGGGTGCGGTGGCGGAACGCGAAACCCGCCCTGATGATTCGGAGACTTTCCGATGGAACGAAGAGCTCGGGTTGCGGCCTTGGCAAGCTGGTCGATGTTCTTGATAATGTTGGTATGGTTGCCATGGGCGGCCAACTCATACTCAAAGCCGCGAGGGTTGGCCCCCGTGATTCGTCAGCCAATCGGGGCGCATGCACCGCCGACACCCCTCATAGTTCTGAGCCTGGCCGCCGCCATCCGGCGGACATTCCCAGCCTGGGTGTGGCGGCCGGGGATACTGTGGTACGAATTGTCTGCGATTATCGTTTTATCGCTTTGGATCGGCACGCGCAGGGCCAGTCTTGGGGCGACGGCACGAATTGGCTTCTGGCTAGCCGTAATAAACCCGTTCCTTCCGCTGCTTCTTGCCGTGCTGACCCTTGGCGCATGGGGTTAAAATCGGCCTGGATACCGGGGACATCCGCCTATTAGTTTGCGCGCATCGCCCCGGCGCGTTATGGTCGCGATTGCTGAAATATCAGCTGCCGCGGCTCGCGGCCTCGGTAACAATTACCTCTGCGTTCCCCTGCGCCCCCTGCGGTGGAAAAAAGCACTTACCGTCGTGCCTCGCACGACCCATGCGTGCTCACCTGTCTACTTTCTACTTTCACCTTTTTGCCGGCGCAGCCGGCCCGCCCCCCCATCCCCCTGCAGTGAAAAATTTATTAACCGCTGAGATTGCGAGGATACCGAACGTGTGATGGCGGAGCACGCTGGGCGCAGGAAAAACCCCCGTGCGGTTGGCCGCGCCGGGGGTTGGAATGTTATCTCGTGCCTAAATTACACTTGTCGAGAACGACGTGTTCGACGTTTGAAAAGGGCCAAGCCGCCAAGGCCTGCCCCCAGCAGCAGTGCAGTTGGGGGCAACGGAACCGGCGAAACGTAGGAAATCTGCACCTCGCCGTTCCCATGGCTGAGGCCGAGGGTGTTGCCGCCGGTCACCTCAATCGGATTGGTCGCGGTTGAAAGCAGGTATGAGGTCCCGCCGTTGCCGGCGCCGCCGCCGTTGCCGCCGTTGTATCCGCCACCGCCGCCGCCACCTTGGTCTGATCCGCCACCACCACCGCCGAAACCGCCACCACCACCGATGGCGAGAAAACCACCACCTCCCGCTCCGCCGGCGCCGCCCGAGTAAAGGCTGGTGCCGCCGCCCCCGGGGGCGGTACCCATGCTGTTGGCTCCATCTGTGGTGAGGCCGCCACCGCCGCCGCCACCGGCGCCACCAGCACCGCCAACGCCGGAACCACCCGTGAGTGCGCTGCCATCAGCGCCGCCCGAGCCGTATCCGCCGCCGCCGCCACCGGCGATGACCAATGGCGTGATCGCGATGTTGCTGGGGACTTGCACGACGAAGCTGCCGCCCGCGCCACCGCCGCCATAGGCGCCGCTGGGGAAGGGGCCACCGGCGTTGCCGCTGTACCCACCGCCGCCGATCAGAACATCGATCATTTGCCGCTGTTGAGGGAGATATATCCCCCCATCTTGGCACCCAATCCGCCGCTGACCCCTCCACTGCTGCTGCCGCCATTGGCACCGTAGGCAATAATGTCGTAGACTCCGGTCTCAGGGACGGTATATTCATAAATATCGCCGGTGTAACCGATCGTATTGGTGCCCGTGGCACTCAGCGAGCCTCCCTGCACAACTGACGCCTGCGCCGCCGCACTGCCCAGCGATATTGCCGCGCCAGCTGCCAAAGCGGCGGCCAGCACCACCCTGCTCACGCCTGCAGTCTGCAGGCCCTTCCTCTGGATCGACATGGTACCGTCTCCTCAAACGCTCCGCGTGCTCTCGCTATCCGCCGGCTTGGACATCCCAAACCGATCAATCCGGATAACAACATCAGCGGTTACAAATCAAAAAACAGCATGCGTAATCCCCCCCAGACTCAAGTGTCCATGGCATCCATCCGCCCACACCTTGCCGTCTCCCCTGCTGCAAACTCGTGCTCTCTCCGGTGAACGTCCTGTCCGCATCGAAACTTGCGGGCGGGCAACACTGGAGTGTGATTCCTTTTATTTTTGATGGCGGATGATCAGCCCCCCCGATTAAAGGGTACTACATATTTAAGGGGTATGCAAATATATTATGGTAAGAATGATCAAGATTCATCCACCGCAACGATTTGTTCGCTGTTGCGAAATAAATCCCTTTTGCAGCGGACGCGACGGTCTGCCCCCAAGGCGGCTATATGGCGCCACGCAAGCTATTTTTACTGCATGACGATTCGCTGCTTTGTTCGCCGGCCGGGGAATTTCGAATCGGGCAACTGGGAAGATAATTACCGAAAATTGGCTTACCATGGTTGCCCGCACGCTGGTGGTGGCTGTGGCATTGAGATTTTAGAGTACCCCTTTGGTGCTGGGAATATCGGAACGGCACGGATCAATCGAAACCGCCTGCCGCAGCGATTTGGCGAGCGCCTTGAATATCGCCTCGGCCACATGGTGGCTGTTGGAACCGTAGGGCACATTCACATGGAGATTCATCCCCGCGGTGTTGGCTAGGGAACGCAGCGATTCGTGCACCAGTTCGACATCAAAATCGCCGATCTTGGGCGTTGGAAAGCGAACATTGAAAACAAACGCCGGCCTGCCGGACAAATCAAGCGCCACGTTCGCCAAGGTGTCTTCCATCGGGATGCTGGCGAAGCCGTAGCGATGAATCCCGCGTTTATCGCCCAGGGCTGTCGAGAGGGCGGAACCAATGACCAGCGAAACATCTTCCACGGTGTGATGGGCATCGATGTGCAGATCGCCGGTGGCGCTGAGGTCGATATCCATCATGGAATGGCGGGCGAGATGTTCAAGCATGTGGTCAAAAAAACCGACGCCGGTGTGTACTTTCGCGGTCCCGTTGCCGTCGAGATTCAGCGTGAGGGAGATATCCGTCTCACGGGTTTTGCGGTTCACACGGGCCTGGCGATTGGCGGCAGTTGATTTCTGCGTCATGCGGTCTCCTGAAGTGAAATGCTTCGGCCGGCGACGATGCGGCGCAGCGCTTTGATCAGCGCCTGATTATCTGCCGGTTTGCCGACGGTAATTCGCAACTTATCCTGTAAACCGGGCAGATTAAAGTACCGCACCAGAATCCCCCCGGCCTTGAGTTTGGCATAGATATCGGCGGCGGAGTGCCCCCGCGGGACGGTGGCGAGAATAAAATTGCTGAAGCTTTCCGGCCCCGCAAAATCCATGTCCATTAATGTTTTCTGCAACCAGCGCCGCTGTTCTATGACGGCCATCCATGTGCCGCGAGCGTAAGGTTGATCCTCGATGGCGGCCGTTGCAGCGGCGATGGCGACGGCGTCGCACGGATAACTGTCGCGAACTTTGTAAAGCTGCGCCAATAACTCCGGCCGGCCGATACCGTAACCGAACCGAATTCCCGCCAGTCCATACCCCTTCGACATGGATCGCAGGAGAATGACATTCGGACATTTATGGACCAGCGCCAGAGCCGTCTGTGGGGCAAAATCGGCATACGCTTCATCAATCAGAACCACACCACTGAATGAATGGGCGATCCGTTCCAGCGTATGGGGATCGATCATCGTGCCCGACGGGGCATTGGGATTAACAATCAGCAGCAGCCGGGCGTCAAGATGAAAAATTTCTTCCGGCAGGTGCCACCGGAGGCCGTCAATGCGATACGGCAGCATGACGGGGGTTGCTCCGATCGCGGCGGCGAGAACCGGGTAGAGGGAATAACTTGGATCCAGCATCGCGACCCGGTCTCCGGGAAGCAGACAGGCCCGGAATACGATGGAGAGGAGTTCATCCCCCCCGTTGGTGGTCATGATGAATTCCGGATCGACGCCGTGGACACTGGCCGCCATGGCCCGGAACACACGTGCATCCGGCGAAGGGTAGCGCCGCAGTTGTTCATCGGTGATTTTGGCAATCGCCTCGCGGACTTTTGGCGACGGGGGGTATGGATTTTCGTTGGTATTGAGCTTGATGACATCCAGCGATTCGGGCTGCTCGCCGGGGACATACCCGGCCATTTTTTCAACATTAGGGTTTACAAGACTCATGATCGTTCAGCACACCTATCGGCACATCCGCCACACTTCAAAGGTCTATTGTACTCGATCGCGACACATCGGCGAGACGACCCCGCGTTTCGGATCAGGATGGCAAAAATACCCATTCTTGCATGGTCGGCGATCGGATACCCGGCCGTCTGCATCGGAAAATAGAACTTCCGGGCCGACCGTCGGGGGTGGTAACGGGCGAACTGTTGAAAAATTCCGAATATGGTTAACATATCTTGCATGGCAAATGCGTCAGAAAGTCCGTCAACGGCTAAGTCACATGGAACGCCCTGCGTGCGGCAGGTTTCGGTATTTGTTGAAAATCGCGTCGGAATGCTGGCATCGCTGATGGGCATCTTCGACGAATCGGATGTCAAAATTCTGGCCCTGACGGTGCTGCAGGGGTTTGATTGTGCCGTGGTGCGATTTGTCTTCAATGACACGGATGTGGCGGCACAGATTCTCAATACCCACCATTACCCATTTTCCATCTGTGAACTCGTAGCCGTGGAAATGCCGGAGGGAAGTGCCGTCGACGGGCTGGCGCGGATCGGCAAGGCCCTGCTGGCGGCGGAGATCGACATCCACTACGTCTACGGCCTGATTACCAATCCGTCGCGTGATCCGACGGTGGTGATTCACGTGGACAATCCGGCATTGGCCAGCATCGTGCTTTCGGATGAACATTTCAATCTGGTTGATGAAATAGACCTGCGCTAAGCGGCCGCGAAATCGGCTCAGACACGCGAGTTCACAACTCTTGAAAAATCAGTAAAAAAACCGGGATAGGTCTTCGCGGTGCACCCCGGCTGGTTGATCCGCACCCCCTTGATGCGCAGGGCGGCAACGGCAAACGCCATCGCCATGCGATGGTCATCGTAGGTGTCGATGGCAGCCGGGTGATAAGATTCGGCGGGGTAGATTTCAATGGAATCTTCCGTCGTTCGCACCTGGGCACCGAGTTTGCGAAGTTCCGTCTCCAGTGCCGCAAGCCGATCGGTCTCCTTCACACGCAGATTCGGAACATTGACAATCTTCGTAGGGCAATCGGCAAACAGAGCCACAACCGCCAGAGTCTGCACCATGTCCGGGATGCTGTTCATATCGATGGTCAGGCCGGTTAACCGTTTTGGACCGGTCAACTGCATCGAGGTGTGATCCATGAATACGTCCGCCCCCATCTGGCGGAGCACATCGGCAAAGAGGACATCTCCCTGCAATGAATCCCGCCCCAGCCCCGGGATTTCGATCCGACTGCCGGGAGTAACCGCCGCCGCCGCTAGAAAGTAGCTGGCATTGCTGGCATCGGGTTCAATGGCGAAACTGCAGCCGGTATAGCCGGACGGGGCGGCGACGCGTATGCGTTTGACTCCATCGTCTGCGCCGGGGACCTGCTGTGGTCGGTTGCCGAACCGCTTCATCATTTCCATGGTCATGCGCAGATACGGCTCGCTGGTGACCGGACCGTTGAGTTCAACTTCCACCGGCGCCCCGGCAAGCGGAGCGGCAATAAGCACGGCGGAAATGTACTGGCTGCTCTTGGTCTGCTCAAAGCGGCAAACCCCGCCTGAAAGGCCCCCGCCGGTGATCAGGGGTGGGTAGCCGTCGTTTAATTCAAATTCCACGCTTCCGCCGAGAGATCGGATCGCCACCGCAAGTTCGCCGATGGGGCGCTCCCGCATACGGGCGTTTCCATCCAGCCGATAACGCCCGGGGGATGCGGCACATAGGGCGGTGAGAAAGCGAATGGCCGTACCTGCGTTCTGGCAGAACAGATCAATCGATCGGTGTGCGAATGCCCCGCCGGTGCCCGTGAGGGTGATGGTTTGGTCGGAATCATCGACGAAGATGGGAATATCGAGTGCTTGCAGGGCTTCGATCATGCGAAGCGTGTCGTCGGCAAAAAGCACACCGGTGAGGATGGATTTTCCCGAAGCGATGGCGGCCAGAGCCAGCGCACGATTGGTGATGCTTTTACTGCCTGGAAGAATGACGCCAGCCGCGAACGGTGCCGTCACCGGTGGGATATCAATCCAATCGGCCACTGTCGCTGCCATCATGATGTCTACGCTCTCAGATACGGAACGATTCGGTCAATCAATGGCCGCCAACGCGCGGCGGGATCGGTACCTTGGGGAAAATTTTCTGGATAGTCCCGGCCTGCCCCTGCGAGCCGGTGAGTTCATTCACAGCCAGCAGCGTGGCGTCTGCATTGGATGCGGATGACAGACCGCTGATGGTGAAATCGCTGGTTCCGGTCAAGGCATCAAGGGCGGCGGCAAAATTCGCCATCGCCGTCGGCGCCATCTGCCTCTGCGTGCGGTTGAGTTGCTTCAGCGCCCAGTACTGGCAGGTGTAGCTGAGCAGATCGGTCAGATTCGTCGCCGCCGTGGTCTTTTCCGCCGCAGTCAGGCTCGGCTTAGCCTGAAGAATGGCAACGAATGCCTTGGCCAATTCTCCGGCTTGTGCGATCGTGGTCGGGGGGCGAAGTGAGAACAGTTTGACCTGGGCACCGAGAACACCGTTGAGAGATGAAATGACGCCCGCCGGAACGGGCGAAAATTGCGCCAGGGCCGTGACAATTTTGGCCGCCACTAGGGGAGACTTTTCCACCTTCAGGGCCGCGACCAGATTATTTTCCGCTTCCTGATAGGCGGGCGGGATCGATTGAAGCTGCGGCAGAATACGAATCAGGCCTTCCGCGCCCCAGTAACGAACGCCGGTATTTTTACTCTTTAATGCTATTTCGAGCGAACTCTGCGTGCTCAGGTCATCAATCCGCCCCAGCGCCACCGCCGCAATCAACTGACGCTGCGGGTCACTGAGCAGCGGCCGCAAGGCCTGACTCACCAGACTGCCGTAGTCGTAGCTGAAAACGGCCGAGGGTTGCTGGCCGGCGGTCTTCAGCGGTTTGAGAAGCCGGTTCGCGTCATGAACCATTCCGGAATGCGATTTGTTTACCTTAAGACGATCAACCCAATATTGAACATACGCCTTGAGCTCGCTGGTCTGAGAGGAAGAGAGGGTGGAGATCGTTGCTGACGGTATGGGGGGCGCCGCCGCGTCACTTACGACGCAAGTTCCCAAGGTCAGCGCCAAAGCGGCGATCATCGATTTGAGCACAACATTTTTCTTCAACTGCACCGGCAATACTCCTTGATCGCAACCCGATAGATAGCCATCCCAAACAGTACCACGGCTGCGGCAAGGTTTCAAGAACCGCAAGGTTATGATGGGTGCCCGGGCAGGGCAATTTTTCCGAGCACCCGTGGGGAGTGCAGATGCCCCTGCCTGCTTCGGCATTTTGTGGAGGCCGTGGAACATTCCGCGAGCAGCTTGGTTGGCGCCGATTTATTCGCGCCCGGAAAGCCGCCACACGCAATATTTTTGCTTTGCCGACGCCGTCTGCATGCAACGACTTTATGGTTACCAGTTCGCTGTCGGCATGACCTAGGCGGAGCCGACAACATTAACCGCAGAGAAACAAACCGCTTTAACCGGGGGGCGCAGAGGATGGCCGCCGGCCATCCGCCGTTTGATTCCACCTGCCCTGCGCGTTATGGTTTCCGGAGTAATTGAAATGTCGGGGCTCCTATGGTCGCTATCGATGAAAAATCAATGCCAAACTCGGAAACGGACCATCGCCGCACGCAGCCGCTGGTGAGTCATCTGTATCAGGGAATGGCGCTGGATGCGGTAACGGGGCTGTGCTATGAGCGGATTCGCTTACGTTCCGATCGACAGAAAATGTCAGCCACAGCCCCAGTTGACCGCGACGAGAAATGTCCCGCCCACTGCGGTGCCACTTTCTCGTCCGCCACATAGAAACAAAGGGGTTTTGTCTATGTCCACAGCTACTCTATCCCCTTGGCGACGCGTAACGGGTGACTGGTTAATACTCGTGTGGCTGGCCGCCCTTGTGGCGCTGCCCTACGCGATGAGCCTTTACCCGCGCTCCGATGCGCAGGCTGCTGCTGGGCTTCTATTCGGGCTATTGATCATCGCCGAGTGGGCGGTGATGCCGCCCAATTCACTACCGCGCGACGGTGGCCAGGCGCCATCGGGCCGGAGGCTCTCAAAATCCCCCAAGCTCAACTTGGCTTTGATGATACTCATATCATTCTTTGACGTCGTTTATTTCGTACCCCACATCCACGCCCGGGTGCGGGCGGTGGCAGGCGTAGCCGCCCGTTCACCGGTTGAGGTTTCGCTGCAAAATATCATCGAGAATATCCAGACCCGGAACGGGAGATTGGAAAGTTTGGCGGCGCTCGTGCAGTCGGGCGCAATAACCCCGCAAGACCTGCGCCCCGTCGGCATGTTGGTGACTCCCGATCCTTCGGGATTGGAGAAAATAAAGCATGCCGTCGCCACGGATGACCAGAGGGCGTTGTCGAACGCGGTGTCGCGGTACAGTATCTTCCGTTACTTGCCAGGCAAGGCCGCGGGCATCGGCGGTGCGGCGCCGGTCCCGCTGGTCATAAGCAAAGAATTGCGCGATCTGGAGTTCGGCTGGGTCAGGTTCTTGGGGTTCAGCGACGGGGAGGTCGTCGAAGTGGTGGCAAGCCCATGGTCGTGCATTGGCTCGGGGCCAATAATTGACATTCTGCGTCGCGGCTCGAGGGAGCAATGACTTCATCGAGCCCTCTTTTTGCGCCGAGCAATCGCCGTCGGGAATGAATAGAGCGGGCTACCGCCAGATGCTTTGGACGGCGGCAATGGAGCGGCAGCTTCCCCGCACCGCCCCGGCGCGTTATGATTCCCACAGTCAGCCAATTTTGAGGCCGCGTTATGGTCGCGATCAATAAAATTCTGTTGCCCGAATGCACTGGTGAAGGGTGCGCTGGCGAAACGCGAAACCCGCCGCACACAGCGCGGCTCCATGCACGCTCAACTTTCCACTTTCTACTTTCACCTTGCTGCCGGCGCAGCCGGCCGGGGAGCCACCCCGGAAATAACGCGCCTCTGCCGGTGCACAGCACCATACGTAAGTCTTCGCTTACCATCGGCCCACCGCCACCGCCGCCCCTGATGCTTTAGCAGCGCGCAACCAAAACGGGGGCGGCGGGCGCCATCCATGGCGGATTTTGAATGTTCGGCGTGGCGACCGATGTCGGCATTTGCAGGCAGGAGTTTATTATGACGACGATAGCGTCGCGGGCGAGGGCGCTTACTTGGATTGTCCTGTTCGTGGGCGCGAGCGTATATCTGTTCGGCACCGGTGGATTGGCTCACGATTTCTCGATATTTGGAATCAACTTCGTACCTGGTACCGTCGAATCCCTTTCGCAGGCGCGGGCCCGCCCTCATGGCGAAGTCGGTGCCGCGCGGACGATCATACTGGGCCCCAACCTCAGTTGTGCCTCGATTGCGACCTCCCCGCACGGCCGCCTCGTAGCCGTCGCGGAGAACGATCCGGGCGCGGTGGTGTTGATATCCCGAAGAAGCGGTCGACTGATGTCGAGGTTTCCGATGGGGTGTACGTCGTGCGTCGCATTCAGCCCGCTTGGCAACTGTCTGGCAGTCGCCGGCAGTCGAAATCTCCTTCTTCCGCTCCGCCGCGATCATTTCGGCAAGGCAATTGCCATAGACGCCAAGACGTGGAAGCTGCAGGCCAGCGGGCAGAAGGATACTAAGACGTATCTTACGGAGGAAAGGGACGTCTGCTTTTTTCGCGGCGGCCGCCGCGTCGCGTTGGCCAGCGGAGATCGCCTCGGGCTTTACGTAGTGCCGAAATGGTTGCTTGCGCATGGTCGGCCCGCCGGGCAAGCTCCACCTCCAGGCCCGCTGCGGGAGCTGGGCTCAACTGACGCCTACACACCATCCAGTCTGCGGGCGGCCAGGGGTGGGCATTTCTTTCTGATCGAATCGGGCGACGTTGTGCGAATCGACACCAATCCCCTGCGGAACGCTTGGCAACAATTTATTCCGGCTGAGGTCAGCGCGTTGGCAGTGTCGCCGGACGCCGGGAGGGTGATCTGTGTCGGCACCAACAGCCGCCTGGGCCCCGAGAGCTGGATTTTCAATCCCCTTGGTTCGGCAATTGCGGCAGGTGGACACGGGCGGGAGTGGTTTCTCAATATCGGCAGCGGGACCATAACGCGTACCCGGCGGTCGAGCACGGATTTTGTCGCAGCCGTCGCTGACCAGCGCGGGAACGAAATCGCCTTGGGCCTGTCGTGGGACAGCCGTATCGGTGGAAGTTCGGTTGTTCTTATCAACCCGCGCTCGGGCAGGCGGAACGCGACCCTGACCATCCCACTTGGGGATCGGGTGACGAGAGCCATGTGCCTCACGGTCGACGGGCGGTACGTCATAGCTGCCTACGGCCATTCGCAGGCAGATCCAGGCGCAGAAGTTGCGAAGCTGCTGGTCTGGAAAGTGCGTTGAGACCGACCTGGCTCGGCGGCGGACAATCGCCCGTCCGCTCGCGGCCACCGAACCGTTTACTGGAGTGCTGCCTGATGCAAACGCATATCCCGCTTGTCGAGTCGATGAATAACAGCAAGGCACTTGGGTGGGTTTCGCTCATTCCATGGATACTTGCGAGCCTCGTTACATGCCCCTTTTTCATCGTCTCGCTCAGCGAGCTGATTCCACTGTTATTCCTGACATTCATTATCGTATGCTTCTCGATAGCGCGATTCTCCAATCGCCCCGTCGCGCTCCGCGCGGTCATGTTTATCACCAGCCTGATGGCGGCCCTGTCGCTTGTGGAAATTGCAGCCTCCTGCCTGAACGGCGGGGGAAGTTGGCGATCCATCCTCGGTGTTGCGGCCGGGATCTTTTTCGCCTTCCCGATGTTCGCCGGCTGGCTGCACGCGAACAGCAGGCTCAAGCTGCTCACGCCGCCACCCCAGGCGTAGCCATGACGAGGGAGATCGACTGGGGAGGCAGTCCGGTGCAGCACTGTTAACTCGTCGGCGTAGCGACAGGCGTTCTTTTAGAGGGCAATGGTGCCGCCAGCATTCTGGAACCCTGAATTTGTGCGGCCCGGCGCCGCGGATTATGCTCTCGTCCAGTCGGGTTGCGAGGCCGCAATATGGTCGCGATCAACGAAATGCCAATGGCCGGACGGAAGCGGGAAGTGCACCGGGTGCGCAAAACGGTAGTTTGGACGGCTTTACCGGCGATACCGGATTTAACAACTTTGTTTCGGGGCTTGTATATGTGCCGGGAGTTCAGAGCAGCCAGCCGATCATCCCCGATCCGAGTGTGTTGCCTTAATGAACTGGCCGACGGTAGAGTATGAGGTTGATGTGGAGAAACAAATGGGCTGGAGCGACTCATCCAATATGCCACTGGCGGTCAGCCTCGTCTGCGGCGTCTGCGGGATTATTGAGGTTCCATCACTGATTTGGCTGGCGGCAAGCGGTTCGGTTGGGTCACAGATGGCAGTTAACGCCTTCGAGCTTTTACCGCTACCGGCACTGGGTCTGGTGGTTGCGGCAACGCTACCGGCACAGATGGGCGACGGGGCGAAGAAAGTCCGACACATCGCGTTGTTGCTTAATCTGGTCGGCACATTGCTCCTGCCACTGATGGTGCATGTGTTGAACCTTGCTGGCTGACAGAGTATCGGGTGGGCGCCTTTTGGTGGAAGGAAGCCGCATGGACGAAGGTTCCGGCGACAGAGTCATGGCCAAGCCGCGTCCGGTTTGGTTGGTTGTTCGAGGCTGGCTTCCGTCCATAAGCTTAGACCTCGGCCTGATTGCGACGGGCGCTCAAGGCTTATTGATCGTGATGAGTGTGTGGGCTGGCATGACAAACCATCTTCTGAATGCCTTCACGATCGGCTGCCCATTTGCGGTTGCCTTTTATTCGTCGGTCCTTGGCCTGCTGCTTGCGGGCGTTTCTTTACCGACCAATGCCCGTGAACGCCGAGACCATGCGATGGGAGTAGTATTGTGTGCCGTGGGCCTTCTGCTTTGCATTTACCCGGTTGGGGCGATATTCCTGCCGGGATAAGATAATCCCCGCCAGCACCGCCATGTACTGCAAGCCGTGATTTAGTGCCCCGCCTAAGGCGAATACTATAATGCGGACAGCCAACTATTTGCGCTACTGCCATCTGTTGTTGACGGCTGCAATCAGGCGGCAGCTTTACCGCGCATCGCCCCGGCGCGTTATGATTTCAACAGTTGTTCCATTTTTGGGGCCGCAGTATGGTCGCGATCAATAAAATCGTGTTGCTTGGATACACCTGTGAAGGGTGCGGTGGCGAAACGCGAAACCCGCTGCGAGAAGCGCGGCTCCATGCGTGCTCACCTGTCCACTTTCTACTTTCACCTTGCTGCCGGCGCGGCCAGCCCACCCGCAACTATCGCCGCGCCGTGGCCATCGGCCGGTGGATGGTGCAGGGCCCAGCCCAATTTGTTAACGGGGCCAACACGTATCAATTCGTCAATTCCTCGCCGGTGGGGAATGTGGATGCGGAGGGGCTTTTCCACAGAATGTCCGGCGAGGAGATGAATCAATTGGCCCCCGCGGTTGAAAACAAGCTTTGGGCCGTTGGGGCTGCTGCAACGCAGGATGGATGGACGCGACTGGGGGCGGCGGCGTTTGTCTCGTACGAGCTCAATACCGAAAGATCCGGACATGGTGCCCTCGAAATCGGTATCAACCTCATAACGGGCCCCATTGGGGCGGCCACTGGAGGCGGACCTTCCGTGAAGAAAATTGCGAAGGGTGTCGGGAAGCACGCCTTGAAACAGTACGTTGCCAACCGCCGGGTGCAGCAGGTCGATCAACGCGAAAATGAGGTTTGGTACTGGACCGGTAAGGTCAAAAACGAAGCAACCGGTTGCATGCAGGAAATCACTGCAAACCTGTATATCGTTTACGACGAGAACACCGAAACCTTCACCGGCATGATCGACGGAAGCGTGGGCGTCCTCGCAAACGCCGAGGGCCAGCCGAAATCCTCCTACGTGTTTCACACTTTCCACTACCCCTTCTCGGGGGCCATCAAACTCGCACCCGCCTTTTTTGGCCTTCCAATTATTCCCCTCGGACAACAGTTCAAGAGGATCAAGGCGCACTCGTGGAGGTATTGATGGTCGCGGAGGAAAGGAGGATGCTGGTCCGGTGGGTATTGATTGCGTCGTCTGCGGCGCTGGCCGCCCTCGTCGCGTTCCTGTTTACCCAGTTCCATTATCTGCCCCATTTCAGATTTGAGGAGAGTCTGGTCCTCTCCCGCCACGGCTTTGAGCCTGCAGTGCGAAGCCTGCCACCACCAGGCGACGCCGGCTTCACAAGGGCTGTAAAAACGCTGGAACTGGACACGCGAGTGCCGGGTAGCTGGACGTGGAAAGTGAAGCGTGGGAGGCACACAATTGAGGGCCGCCATTTCGGCTCATATGCCCTGATTTTGATTGCGCCATACAGGGGGCGAGCTGCGCGGATATCCCTCTATTTCAACGGATTTTCTCCGCAGAAATGGGCTTCAAAGAACCGCCTCCTGTTGTCACCCACAGCTTACAGGCGCTATTTCCGGGATTACTCCACCTTCCGCAGGAACTTCAAGAGCGACCTTGCCATGTGGATGGCCATAGTCGGCAACAGAAACTCAGAAGACTCGCCCTGGGGATTTGGTACGCAATGGGAGGTCAAAACCACCTGCCTTTTAGAAAAGGCTATTAATACACGTTTTCAACATCCTTATGTTTACAGGAACCGGAGAGGGCAAACCCTGCTAATCACTTCGTCCGAGGGGCCTGCCGGGCGGTATGTCGCCGGTGGCTGCTTGGGGTGGTTTAACCGCGAGGGTCGATTGATGGCGGGCTGGGCGCCGGGGATATTCAGGGTCAGCGGCGTAACACGAAAGGCAGCCATGAAACTGCTCGCCATCTTCTTTGCCCGAGCGACACTGAATATGCCACCACGGGGCTGGGTATTCGGAGCGCAATGACCGCCGTGGATTAACAGGGGCGGCGGCCAGTTCGCGAAGGGAATTCTTAGGACGCAATGGAGTGGTATGGCCGGGCGATACTGTTGGAAACTTTGTTGGGTGGCGGAGCGTGGAAAGGGGCCGGGCCTTCTTGCCGCCAGCGGCATTTCGCCCAGCGCGGACGCAACGAACCCCCGCCCGTCGGTGGCCGTGAGCGTCTCCATGCCTGCATCGATGGCAGAGGCGTCAACCCTTGGTGGATCGGAGTGTGCTCCATGGTAATTTGCCGGACCAGTTTAGCCTTGAAAATCCTGATATGGGCCGTGGCTGTGATGGCTATTTCGCTGTTCCCTCCGTTATCCATCAAACTTGCTGAATATTTTGCCGATGATGGCGGGGTCGGCTATCCGATCGCCGGGCACCCGTACATCACCTACGTCGAAATTTCTACCTCAGGCGGGCGGCAATCCGGCACCCATGCTTATGCGAAAGTCAGCGCCCTTTATGCCTCACCTCGGGCCAAGCGTGCCATACAGGCGCTTATCAACGCCAGGATCACCGACGAGGGCTCCTGGCCCGCCTGGTGGCACGAGCGGAAAAAGTTCCCGATGGTCTCGGGAACCATCAGTTTCTTTTACCTGTTCCACCCGTTCAACGTCGCAAGTGCCGAGATATATAAGATTCCGGATGGCTACTTCATGCTGTTGTCGAAGCGTTACGGTGAGCGGGGTTATTATGTGCACGGCAGAAGCGCGGCTGCCTACCGCAGACTCTTCAAGCCGTTGTTCTCATCCGGACCGTCCCATGGCCTCCACCATCGGCTACATATTTCATTCTAATGCACTGAAGGAAATTTTTATGGCGATTTCCGAGAAGCAGACTGTCCCACCACGTTGGCGGCAGGCGATTTGGAAATTAGTTTGCCGGCTGGTGTCGCGGAAACCATCGGTCGCGCGGATCGCAAATATCCTCGGCGCGACTCTGCTCGCCTATACGTTCTTTATTGTGGCGATGGGGCAGTGGCTGCCGGCCGTACTTTTTATGACGCCCATGGCCGGCCACCCTTGGTCTATCATCCGATTCTACTATATGATCGGTACCCCCTTGGGGCTGATCTTCCTCTGCTGGTATTGGTCCGCGTTCGGTGTATGTGTGGCGGCGGTCGCCAGCTACCTTACCGGCACTCGCATGACTCGCCGGATCCCATGGCTGGGGATTTCTGGCTTCGTGCTGACCACGCTGTTCCTCGGATGCCTCTCCTATTGGGCGAAGTGGGGCTGATTCAGGCAAACAAATACGGCCGCCCGTCTCCCGGCGAGCTGCTCGAGCCAACGCCGTGTGCTTTGAGAACGGATATCCACTCACGTGTACTGGTTCAGCCTGAAAAGGAGAACGAGTCCCGGTGCCTAAGGGACTACGGGCTTTGCACGATTGCGTTTGACGAGGCATGGGGAAGATGCTCTGAACCAGTGGGTTACCGGGCGGCGTCCTGCCGCCCGGTGGATTGCCGGTTCGTCGCACATCCAGCCGGTTATCCCTGACGAGCCGGACGCCTCCAAAGCTCGCTTCTGTTTCACCGACCGTGTGGATTATCTCTGCGGCGATTCTCATCGGCAAGCCTCTATGCGCAGAGGGATCGCCTCCGCCACGGTATCCGCCTGTTGCCGTCGCTGGCGACGCCATTCTCGGGCCGCCGCGAGTCTTTGGTCGCGTTGCTGGAAGATCGCTTCCTCTCGCCCGGCCAGCTTGTCGGCGGGCGTGATGTAGCCGATGGCGCTGTGCAGCCGGACGGTATTGTAATGTTGGACATACCGGGCGACGGATTGGCGGGCCTGTTCCAGCGACAGGGG
>DAHWIP010000079.1:0-7382 GCA_027344975.1 Phycisphaerae bacterium | reverse complement strand
CGGGGGACGATGTTTTTGTATTTGGGATAGAGCCGTTCAAGGAAGTAATCCCGCTCAGCTTCTGGAATGTCATTGGGATGACGGGTATCGTTGCGTTTTTTGGGCACCCAGAGACGGCCCCCTTCGCCACGAGCAGATTCGCTCATCAGGCGGCATTTATCCTCGCCGGGGATGGCGGTCGGGTGCACCTGCACAAACTCCGGATTGCCCAGCCTGGCTCCAGCCTGATAGCACCGAGCCGTACCTGAACCGGTGCAGATGATGCTCATCGTGCTCTGGCCGAAAAGCAGCCCGTTGCCACCGGTCGCCATCACTACAGCGTCCGCCCGGAACGAACGAATCTGCATGGTGCGCATATCCTGAGCCACAATACCGACGCAGCGGCCGTCAGGATCGATCACGGGAGCGAGAAATTCCCAAAATTCGTATTTGGTGATATGCCCCTGAACCTCATGATGACGCACCTGCTCATCGAGGGCGTAGAGAAGCTGCTGGCCGGTCGTGGCGCCAGCGTAGAACGTACGTTTATAGAGCGAGCCGCCGAAGAGCCTCAGGTCGCGGTTCCCTTCCGGGGTGCGACTGAAAGGCACGCCCATGCGGTCAAGCATGTCGATAATGGCGGGAGCCATCCGCGCCATTTCAAGGACGGGGGGTTGATTGGCGAGAAAATCGCCGCCGAAGACCGTTTCGTCAAAATGCTCCCACTCGCTGTATCCCTGCTGCCGGGCGACATCATTGCACGCGTTGATTCCCCCCTGTGCACAGACGCTGTGAGACCGTTTGACCGGCACCAGCGAGAATAAATCGACGGCCACGCCTTCTTCGGCAAGTTTCATCGAGGTGGAGAGTCCGGCCAATCCGCCGCCGACAACTATCACCCGTTTATGCGACATATGCATATCTCCAACAGCTTGAGCCAAAAAAGCGCCGGTTACAGCGTTGTTTTTGCGTTGCGTGCCCTTAGTATATAAGTGTAGGCGCCCTGATTAAGATCCGTCGGCCGGGCTTGGGGGGTTCTGTGAGGTACCGCCTCCACCACGATGCTGGAGTGCCTGCTCGGCACAGGACTGGGTTTACCCAACACCGTGACACCCAGCCAAGCCGTTGTTCCGATGATCCCGAAAATAATGCCGACTGCGACGCATACGTTACCCCACCGCCGCTGAGCCTTCGCCGTAACCGTCAGGCCCCATGCGATGGCCGCCGTCCATAATCCGTTGGCCATATGATAAACGGCCGCCCATACACCGAGCAGATAAAGTACATCTGAGAAGATATTAGCCCAGAACCATGGATTGTGGCTGTAGGGAGTTTTGATCGCATCGACGGTACTGCTATAGGCGAAGTTGAGATGGAACCACGGAAAACTGGATAGAGCCGCCCAATGGGAAATATCGTAAACCAGTGCCAATCCCCAGCGGTGAAGCGTGGCGAGGTGATAGGCAAGGAACACCAGCAGGACTAATCCACTGATTCGCTGCAGCGTATAGCGGTAATTGCCGCCGTAGTTATAGTGAACCGCATTCCATTTCGCGCCGCGACCGGTGATATAAAGGCCATAAAGCACGTGAATAAGCAGCGGCAGAAAGATAAAAGTAAATTCCACAAACGCCAGGTTTGGCCCCAGAGCGTGAATGTCATTCACTTCCTGCTGGTAGGTCACGGGGCTCAGGGTTGTGGCATTGACGGTCAGGTGAAATGCAACGAATGCGCCAAAAGCCAGGCCCGCCAGAGAGTGGACACGTCTGAGCCAAAAATGAACTTGACCTGATCGCGATGAATAATCGCCTGCGGGAGACCCTTTACTAACCGAACCCTCCGTAGCTGTCGTCACAATCTGAACTCCATCAAATCGGCGTTTGCCCGACGCACGAACAACCTTGGATTCTAGAGGTGAATAACCAAGGTATCAAGACGCATCCGCTGTTGCGTCGATGGATATCTCAATGTGCAGCATGATAATCCATCCGCGCAGCGATCTGCTTAAACTCAAACCACCGCAAATATCCCTCCTGAGCAATCAGCATGGCCAACGTCGCCCGGCCCAGAACACGAGCATTTTTTAATTCATCAGCCGTTAGCGCATCAAAGCTGCAGAGTTGCATCACCACAATGGTCAGATAGCGATGGAGGATGACAGTCGCGGCTGGATGATGCGCTCCTGTATAAGCACCCGCCGCCAGCGCCGCGATATCCGCTTTCGTCAGGGTTGCATACGAGGTATTTTTTGCTCCGTGCAGATGGGCTTCGTACGCAAGATTGAAAGCGGCATTTACCAATTTTCGGCTGCGGAAAGAGATTCCTTTGATTCGCCACGGCACGGCCATTTCGGGTGAATTGGCCATACCCATATACACGGGATTAAGCTCCATGGGACGAAACACGCCCGAATTTTTGATCCGCAGCCCGTCGGCAGCCGCCGATTTTTTCAGACTGACAGTCGGGGCGATGGCGGCGAGTTTTGCACTCTGACGTTCCACGGCTTTGAAGGCCATGTAAAGTTGCGCGGCTCGAAGCACCTTCGTTTTCACTTGATTCAGGCTTGCCGGATCATGAGCGGGACTCACGGCAGTTATCCGGTAGACATACACATTGCCGTTGGTGCGATTGGTCAAGATCGGACCCTGACGCCCTACCTGCAGGTGCAGCAGCAGTCCATCCCCCTTGGAATGCGGGTCCAGTGCGCGAACCCGCATAGCCAGATAGGCAATCCCCTCGGATTGAGGCAAAGCCCCCGGGGCGGTCAGTGCTTCGGAGAAATCGCCTAGATGTTGCAGCGAGCCGGCTGTTGACCATTGGGTAATTCGACCGATCTGCGGTTTGTAGCCGAAGCGGGCTGCCAACTTATCCGCGATAGCGCTGTACTTTGCCCATTGAGCCGGTGGAACAGGCTTGCGATAACCCGTTGCCTCAAATGCTTTCCAAGGACGATTGGCCAGATGATTGGCCATGGATGCCATACGAACAAACAGCGCCTGAATTTTTCTGTCGATCTGATCCTGTACCAAGCGAGCCTTGACGGCGTTGAAAGGCAGGTATTGGGCCGGAATTTTTTTCCCCTTGACGGTTTTAGCCGGTGTGACTTCAAAATCGCTTTTATGAGCCTCGTAGTAAGCGTAGGCTGCCGACACGTCCGCAAGATCCGGATGCATGGTCTTGGCAACGTCGGCGGCGCTGAATTTCATGTATTCAAGTTTAACTCGATTGGGATAACGAAAACCAAAGGGGTATCGGACCGATGCAATCTCAGGCGGTTTGGCGGTTCGATTTGGATTCCACGGCAGGACGGATTTATAGCGACGATAAAGCATCTGCAAGAGTGCCGGACTCGGTTGGACATGATGCTGCTTGAGCCACTGGTGGGCCGTGAGTTTCACATACTGCACCTGAAGCCTGGTTTTGAGGCGGGTAATGTAGTGAAGCACCTGAGGGCGACTGGGTATCGCGGCGGTCTGCGCAGCAATTTGATGCATGCGTTCGACCATGCTCAGATCACCGAGGGCCTGCGCCACATTCTGAACCGCAAAACTGGAATTCGCCGTGACTGACGCGACAGCTCTATCAAACGCCTTGGTTCCCTGCATATCAGCGGGGAAACTATTATCGGGCAGCAATCCGTATTGGCGGGCTTCCTTTACCAACAGGAAAAATTTAAGGCTCAGGTCTGAACGAGAACTGTTGCCTTGCCAGTCCATATATTCTTCAGCAAATTGCGGATCATTCTGTGCCAACATTTTCAGAACATGCACATCAATTTGATACGGAACTAATTCGGTGTTGGTGACCGGCTTGCCACCCAAATGACCAATAATCATGGTCGGGGTGCCGGAACCTACGCCACTGGTATAGGCGTAACCGAGAAGAAAGGTGATCATCAGCAGAACGCCAAAAACCGCCATCAGCGGCTTGCTGTATTTACGCATCAGGGACATGGACATCGTTTTATTCTTTCCGCCAAACGCCAACTCCCGAGGGCGGCTCCTGCCGCAACCCCACGGATTAAACCCGAAAGGATACTTGATCGACGCGGTGACGTAAATTGTCGTTGGGATAACCTGCGCCCCCGCTAAGAATAAGCGAACTCTCGTGCTGCGGCTTGAATCGCTGCGGAAATCGCGCATAATCCTGTTGGTGGGCCTGCGTGCCTGCGACGGTACCCGGCTTCAGTTCTCCTTGGAAGTGTGTGTTGGAAATGTTGTACACGCTCTTTCTAATCTGTTCTGTGCTGGGCGGAACGCTCTTTATTTGCATGTTTTTCCTGCAGTTGTTCGGCCTCAGCGGACATGGGACGACCCCGCATCATTACACCGGCGGCACCTTAACCTTAATCCAGTTCGACCAGATTTTTGGGTGCGCCAGCTCGACACGCACGTGGTAGGTTCCGGCCAAACTCATGTCGTACTGGCAGCTCAGATTGATCGGCACGGCGTATTTGTAGACCACCCCGGGTCTCAGATCATACGTTTTCTCCGGCAGCTTTTTCGGCGGGTGTTTCAGAAGCCATTTGCCGTAGGCGGTGAGGCCGGGCGGTTTCTTCAGATATTCCCAATGGGGAGCCGGAATCATCACATGCTTCTGGTGGTCGAATCCGTAGGGCCTCTGCATCTCGACTGCAGAGATGTCAAGCTGCGGGTCGCCCGTGAGGCGAAGCGCCACCGCGCCGTGGCCCGTGCACTCAAAAAATGCGCTCGCTACGATTGGGCCTGGGCCTTTGACATCGGGCGCCGCCAGTACGAAAGCGACCCCAGGCTTGGCAGGTGCCCCGATTTTCCGGGCACCGGCGCCGGCAGGTGCCAGCGCTGCCGGAAAAGGGCCGCTGTAGGGTGGCAAGATTTTGACTGCCAGCCAGTTGCTCCACAGGCGGGACTTAGTCCCCGCCTGATGCCCCGCAAGGCCCTGCGAAATCTCAATGGCCCGGCTAATCCTTTTCAGTTCCACGCTGTTGGGCCCCGCCGGGATTTGCACCGTCGGGTGGGCGACAAGGCGAGGGGTGTATCTCGTGCCCACGCGTAGTCGGTATTTTCCCGGGAGCGTGAGGTCGACATAGCGGCTCACATCCACCAGCCCACCGGAAACGACTCTATTGTAGAGGCGAGTCGCACCTGGCCTGATCATCGTAAGGCCCAAGGAAACATTGTTGCTTGACCTAAACATCCCGGCCATATCGGACCAGCGCCAATAGGCTGTGGCCGGTGCCCTACGGGAGGTCCGGCCGTAGCGGGCGAGAAACACAAAAGTCTGGCCGGGGTAGTACTGGGGCTGGTTGAGGCAGACGGGCAGCTTGCTCTTGTTGACGATCTCAATCGTCAACCGCACCCCACCACCGGACGTCGGCGGCGTTCCGGCGGCTGCCGCCACCAGCCGCAGGCCTCTGAGTTTGTTAGCAAGGCGGTTGGCGGCGCGGGCGTGGGCGGGCGGCTGCCACGCGGCGAAGGCGAGCGATGAAAGAAACGTGATACACAATTTTCTCGTGAACATGGTTCGGTACTCCTTATCGGGCTAAAGCGGCGGATTTGGCGGCTCCAAGATGTCATTCAATTTGAGGCGAAAGGTTGCCCTCGGGCACGCCGGACGGCGGATATTAAATGCGGCCGGACAGGCCGTTTCGCCGAGGTTTTTTTTTATTCGCGACACCCGGCCTCTCAGCCCAAGCGGAGGGTGGAAAATTCAGGATAATATCCATCGTGCGCTTGAAGCGACCGTCGCGCCCGTGCTGATACGCCCAGGCGTCCCAAAGCTCGCCGTGCCAATGCCCGTCGCCATGGGTGGCATAGGGCCACCCGGCCGTGAGCAGACGGCGAATGGTGACATTCCGCTGGTGTATTTGCAGCGGGAAATTCAGCGGGGTTTGGCGCACATACACCGAGCCGATCAACCCCACCCCAGAGCCAGAGAGAATGCCGGATTGCAATTGGATGTGCGGTGCCACCTTCGCAACCACCCTCGCCATCAGTTGCCGAATACTCATTTTTCCCGCTGCGGTTACTTTCCGCCCCAGCGGGTAGCCCTTCCACGCCAGCAGCCGCACAAGGGCGAAATGGATAACATTGCGGTTGGCGGCATCGCGCCAAACCCTCACGCCGGGCAACTGCGGCCGGAGGAGCCTCACGACTACCGATAAGGGGGACCCCGGCGGGGGCGGGATGATCTTCGGGTCGCCGATTCCGTGATAAATCCCGTGTAGCCGCGCGGGCAAAACATCCTCGGCGGTCCAGTCGAACCCATCGCGACGTTTGGCCTGTGTATAGAGATAACGCGTGAGGCCCTCGCGGGCCGCCAACTTGTGCCGGCCGGGCGCTGCATGCGTCGGGCCGGCCCCACGGCAGGCACTCGCCAGCGCCGCCGCCAAGATGGTAACGGGTACCGCGGCCAGGCGAGCGGCGGTGCCGGGCGTCTTGATTCGGTTCAGCATATCAGGTCCTTTCCGGCCATCATGGCCAAGTTATGGTAAGCGTACCATTGCCGTAGCTCACCGTCCTGTTCGCAACCGACGGGTTAAGCGTGTAGCCCGCCACGCTGACGGGAATATTTTGCGTGAACGGCGCGAACGTTGCGGGCAGTTGCGGATAGGCGACGTTCTTCGGATTCCCCGGAGGTACGGTCTGGCCGAAATTGGACACGCCCACGGGATCGCTGTAGGCGCCGGAGCCGTTAAGCGATTGGTTGACCGGAGAGCCTGTGCGTTTCATTTCACGCTTTTGCGCGCGTGCTTCTTGGCGGCGGCTGACGGGCCCGCCCGGAGCGGCATGCCGTGCACTATGATAACAACCTTGCCGGTGAATTTGCCGTGCTTGAGATAGTAATCAGCCCGCCAGATCTCTGGTGGCGGATTCGGGCCCTTCAGGTTATAGATCATGCCCGTGGTCAAAAACGAGCGTAACGTCATCCCTTTGACATCGAAGTTCATTACGGTGTCGCGGTATTCCTTTTCAATGGTGGTGCCGAAATAGGGCAAAACACCGTAGCGTACATACCCCATGCACGTGAGGCTCGTCTTTGGAAACTTTTTCTCGACCACCCGCGACGCCATTTCCGGCAGGCTCATTTTTCCGTGAAACGTCAGCCGCTGATTGAGCGGATTATCCTTCCATTTGAGTGCCTTGGTGTATACCACATGGATAATGTGGTTGTTCGCCCTGTCGCGCCAGACGGTACTGGATGGGAGCTTGGCCCGCAGCCATTTCACAAGGTCGGATATTGAATTGACGCTCTGTGGCAAGGGCCCTGGGATGTCGGGGTAGCCTATGTAGCCGCGCTTCGCCGAGTAGCCGTCCTCCACTGCGAGGAGGCAGTGGTGTTCGCGGGCGAAGCGGGCCCACGAACGCGGCGTTCCCGCAAAAGCAGAAGCGCCTGACGGTCGCCAGGCGAGGGCGCACGCCAAG
>DAHWIP010000078.1:0-7386 GCA_027344975.1 Phycisphaerae bacterium | reverse complement strand
TGCCCCGCAGCGCCCGACTTTGAATCGGCACGCCCAACACCGGCAGCGTCGTATTGGCCGCCACCATTCCGGGAAGATGCGCTGCTCCTCCCGCACCGGCGATAATCACCTTAATTCCGCGATTCCCGGCTTCGTCGGCATACGACATC
Source organism: Phycisphaerae bacterium (assembly GCA_027344975.1). Classification (GTDB taxonomy): domain Bacteria; phylum Planctomycetota; class Phycisphaerae; order WQYP01; family WQYP01; genus JAJZGD01. The sequence goes on along the minus strand of DAHWIP010000078.1, from coordinate 7,237 downwards.
ATCATCTTGGGAGTGCGGTGGGCCGATACCACCCGCATTTCGTATGCGACGGAAAAATTCTTCAGCGTGTCGGCGGCATGCTGCATGGTGGGTAAATCGGATCGGCTCCCCATGATAATTCCCACCACCGGTTTGTTCGCCATTTCAGGCTCCTTCATTCACTCGCCACCATACCGCAAAAATTCTCCCGATGATAGTAAAACCGGCCGCATCCAATAAAAAAGCGAACACCCGGGGTGGGTGTTCGCCTGTCTCAAATCCGTCGCTCGTATCATTCTCGCTGCTGGGCAACAAATTGCAGGATGAACATGAAGAGGTTAATGAAGTCCAGATACAGCATAAACGCCCCCATAACGGACGCTTTTTTGGATACCTCAGAAGTTTCCGACCCCACCAGATACATATATTTGATCTTCTGCGCGTCATACGCCGTCAAGGCGGTAAAAATGAGCACGCCCGCAATATTAATCAGCATTTCCATCATGGTGGAGTGCACAAAAATGCTCACTACCATGGCGATGATCAGTCCAATCAAGGCCATACCGGCGATACTCCCCAGTTTGGTGAGATCGGCATTGGTAAAGGTGCCCCAAATCGCCAAGGCCGCAAACGTGCCGGCCGTGATGAAAAATGCCGTAAACACCGACGCCGCCGTAAACACCAGCAGTATGATCGACACCGTTAGCCCGAATGAGGCTGCATAGGCAAGAAACAGCAGCGTCGCAACCGCCGAACTGATGCGATTAATCGCAAAGCTCAAACCCAGTGCCAGCACAACCTGCACGATCGCAAGAAATATCCAGGCATTTGCCAATGAATGGACCAGCGAGGGGGATTGCGACACTCCCCACCCCACGAGCCCGGTCACCGCCAGTGCAATCGCCATCCATCCGTAAGTCCGATGCAGAAAACTCCGTTGTTCCGCCGCCATATCGGGCGATACATTGGCGTTGGCCTGCGCCATCACGGATGGGTTAAAATTTCCAAATCGACTCATGTCGTCAAATCTCCGTCTAACATCGTGGGACTACGCCCCACGAAATACGTTCTCAACATTATATACGTTTCCGCCGCCAGACAAGTTTTTCAGCATGGATGCGCGCCCACGCCATACCCGGCCCGCATTTCCCCACGGCAATCCCAAAACCACCGGCCGGGCGGAGGTTTTACTCGATCCAACCACGCTTTTTGAGCATGGCCATTATCCGGTCTACCGATTCCGAAACCGAAATTTCATGCGTTGGAAGCGTGAGGTCCGGTGATTCCGGCACTTCATACGGTGAAGATATGCCCGGGAACGCCTTGATCTTCCCCGCCTCAGCCAATTTGTATATCCCCGCCTGATCCCGCGACTTACACACCTCCAGCGGCGCCGAGAGATAAACCTCCAGATACCGATCTTCGCCGAGCAGCTTTTTCACTCTCTGGCGGACCGACGCCAGCGGCGCCAGCACCGCGCAAATCGCGATCATGCCGTTGTCATTCAGGATGCGGGCTATGCCACCGATACGACGGAGGTTCTCCGACCGATCATCCGCCGAAAATCCCAAATCGCTGGCAATCTGCCGCCGCAGGTCCAGCCCATGGAGCACCACCGGCACTTTACCCAATTCAAAAAGCCGCTTTTCAAGTTCAAACGCGATCGTCGCCTTTCCGGAACCGGTCAAACCCGTTAGCAAAATGGTGCATGGCTTTTGGTGCAGCCGTTCCTGTCGTTGCATCGCGGTCACCTTGGATCGCGCCCGGCTCTCGTGCCCCGCAACAATCGCCCACGGATCGGTAGGGCCGGATTGCGCATCCTGATCCAGTATCATGCCGCACGCTACCGTGTTGCTGGTCAGGCGATCAATAACGATAAAGGCTCCGGTGGAGCGATTGTTCTTATACGGATCAAATGCCAGCGGCGTCGTCGCCGACATCTCGCACCGGGCGACTTCGTTGAGATGCAGGGTGTCGAGTGCTTTCGACTCCAGCGTATTGACATCAATCCCGTGAATAATATTCAGCGTCACCGGCGTGGTGCGCGTACCATGCTTGAGCAGATACGCCCCCTCCGGATCAAACGGCTTTTCATTGAGCCAGACCAGATTCGCTTCAAAATCATGCCCGAAGTGCGGAGGATTTTCCACGTCGGTCAATATGTCGCCGCGGCTGATGTCCACTTCGTCGGTCAGCGTTAATACCACCGGCATGGGGCATTGCGCTTCGCTTAATTCGCCGTCCGCAGTGACAATCGATTTGACCCGCGTCTTCCGCGATGATGGCAGGATCATCACTTCATCGCCAACCCGCACGCGGCCCGATGCAATTGACCCCGCAAACCCGCGAAAATTCAGGTTCGGCCTCAGCACGAGCTGCACCGGCAGGCGAAAGTCTGTCAGATTCCGGTCCGACGCAATATGCACCGTCTCCAGATGGTTAAGCAGCGGCCCGCTTTTATACCACGGCATGTGGGGGCTGGACTCCACAATATTATCCCCCTTAAGCGCCGAGATGGGAATGAAATGAATATCCCGGATATCCAGTTTGGAGGCGAATTCCGAGTACTGATTTTTAATTTCATTAAATCGTGCTTCGGAATAATTCACCAGATCCATCTTGTTGATCGTCACCACGAGATGCTGAATCCCCAGCAGCGAACAGATGTAGCTGTGCCGCCGCGTCTGTGGCAGCACACCATGGCGTGCATCAACCAGAATAATCGCCAGTTGGCACGTAGACGCACCGGTGGCCATGTTGCGGGTGTACTGCTCGTGCCCGGGAGTGTCGGCGATAATGAATTTACGCTTGGCCGTGGAAAAAAAGCGATATGCCACATCGATGGTGATTCCCTGCTCCCGCTCCGCCTTGAGACCGTCGGTAAGCAGCGCCAGATCGACATCGCCGCCTGTGGTCCCGTGCCGCACGCTGTCGCGTTTGACCGCCGCCAGCTGATCTTCATATATCGTCTTGGTGTCATGAAGCAGTCGGCCGATCAGCGTGCTCTTGCCGTCATCCACAGACCCGCACGTGAGAAACCGCAACAACTCCTTGCGCTGATTACGCTCAAGATAGGAGTGGATGTCTTCATTCTGCAATAACGTTTCAACGGCTGTCATGAATATACGTTCCGTCCATCAAGTAAAAAAAGTCATTTCGGCATCAGGTGCGGATGTGGTACACGAAATTAAAAATACCCCTCGCGCTTTTTCTGTTCCATCGAACCCTGCTCATCATGATCAATCGCCCGGCCCGCCCGCTCCGACTGCCGGAACAGCAGCATCTCTTCGATAATCTTCGGCAGCGTGTCCGCCTGCGATTCAATGGCTCCGGTGAGCGGGTAGCAACCCAGCGTGCGGAATCGCACATGCCGCATGACCGGTTTTTCGTCGGGTGCCAGCGGGTAGCGATGATCATTGACATAGATCAACTGTGGATCGCGTCGTACCACTGGACGTGGGGCGGCAAAGTACAGGGGGCAGAGCGGAATATTTTCCTGAAAAATATATTGCCAGATATCCAGCTCCGTCCAGTTGGAAAGGGGAAATACGCGTATCGATTCCCCCGGATTGATGCGGGCGTTGTAGATGTTCCACATCTCCGGCCGCTGATTTTTCGGGTCCCATTGGTAATGGCGATCACGGAAGGAAAAAATACGCTCCTTGGCACGCGATTTTTCCTCCTCCCGGCGGGCGCCGCCGAAGGCAGCGTCAAATTTGTATTTTTTCAGCGCCTGCAGCAGGCCCTGAAGATTCATATTGTGCGTGTATTTCACGCTGCCCGAATCAAAGGGATTAACTCCCGCCCGGATCGCATCCATGTTGGTGTGCACCAGCAGGTTGAGTCCGTGCTGGGCAACCATCTGATCCCGAAATGCATAGACCTCTTTGAAGTCCCATGTCGTGTCAATATGCAGAAATGGGAACGGCACTTTACCGGGGTAAAAAGCCTTCAGTGCCAGGTGCAGCATCACCGAAGAATCTTTGCCGCTGGAAAAGAGCATCACGGGGCGTTCAAACTCCGCCACGACTTCACGCATGATGTGAATGCTCTCGGCCTCAAGTTCCTTCAGATGTGTCATCGATTTCGACATTGATGTACCGCCTTTATGTAAATCACCTACTATTCCTATAAGAATACTAGGGATTCGCTCGCATTTCAAGTCGCCTGCGGAAACTCAATCCACATCATCATACCTTTGTGCTGATCCGGCGCCACGAAGGGGAAGCAACCGCATGAAATATACCGATTTACAGCTTCGCGGTTCATCTGAATTACTGCAGGCTTGCCACATTGGCGAAGTAAAATAGAATACATGGCTCGCCTGATTCGTCCGGCGACCAGAGGCCGTAGCTCAGTTGGTAGAGCAACAGACTTTTAATCTGTTGGTCCTGGGTTCGATCCCCAGCGGCCTCAATCTTTTCACAGCAATATGATGCAGTACTGCAGACGAATTGCCGCAGCCCATTTGACACATTACCCCTATCATTCCATCAACCTCTACTTGCCGACCTTCTATTCTGAATCGGTATCACTCCCGCACTGGCATCCATGGTTGCTCCCTTTTCCCCTTCAATCACCGGCTGATCATAACAATGGGGCATATTCATTCCATGCCAAAGTCGCATGAATGGGATAGACCCCCGAGATTGAATAGGCTGTGGACAAAAATCTGGGCGGCAGGCTTTTGGTTTGACCGGGAAGCTCGCGGGAGTGGAATAAACTCCCGCACCACGCTTTACCGCGGAGCCCCAGAGCACTATAACTGACGGACGATGGGTGATACGATTTATCGCATGCGTTGGATGCAGTGGTACTGGCAGGCGGACAATGCGTCTGTCAACGGCGATGTTGCCATCGGTGATCGGTGCAGCATCTGGTTTGGTGCGACGATTCGCGGCGATGTGGCGCCGATCATCATCGGACAACGGACGAACATTCAGGACGGCGTTATTATTCATTGCGATTCAGGCGTCCCGCAGACCATCGGCGAACAGGTCACCGCCGGGCACGGGGCGGTGCTTCATGGGACCCACATCGGCAACCGCGTGCTGATCGGGATGAAGGCTGTGCTGCTTGGACGCACGGTGGTGGAAGATGATGCGATCATCGCCGCCGGGGCAGTTCTGTCGCCCGGGATGCATGTGCCTGCCGGAATGGTCGCGATGGGCGTGCCGGCGAAAATCGTAAGGCCGGTGCGCCCGCAGGAACGCATCGATAATCTGGCCAACAATGATCATTACGTTGAACTCGCCGATGCTCATTGCAAGGACCCCGAAAACTATTATCGGCCGCCCAAACGATGCGGTATTCCGTCCCCTGCGGGTGTCACGGACCCGATGCGCTCGTGAATCGGGGCCAGCGCCCGTGACCATGATGGACTGTTGATTATTGATGGAGTGTTCCATGCTTCTTTTAACGCTTGTGATGCGATGGGTGCATATTCTCGGGGCAGCGATTCTTGTCGGCGCACCGTTTATCATGTGGTTTGGCATTTATCCGGCAACCGCCAAATTGCCGGAAGATCAGCGCCGCGATTTTCTGGAGACGGTCAACAAGCCCTGGCGCAAATTCTTAGGGGCCGTCATTCTTCTCCAGATCATCTCAGGAGTTTACTGGCTGCTGGTGGTTGAACATATGAATCGGGAACCGCCCCTTTATCAAGCCCTGCTGGGCGTGAAGATGCTGGCGGCCTTTGCGCTGTTTTTTGTACTCTCGGTGCTGGCCGGCCGGGCAAAAGTGTTCGAAGAATTTCGCCGCAAGGCACCGATGTGGATCGGCATTGCGGTTGGGCTTGGGATTTTGACCGTCATCTGCGCCAGTTCCATGCGGATTATCAATATGCAGCACCAGCGGGCAGAGTTGATGCACGTTCGTATCGGCCACGTGTCGATGAGTGTATCCAAGTAGATGTCATACCGTTTTCCGGTGAACCGCTCCGCTAACGTCGCTCAAACTACGATGGATAGGGCGGAAAATGCGATGGATCGGGGCGAAAATAATAAAGCGGGCGATGGGACTCGAACCCACAACAGCCAGCTTGGAAGGCTGGCACTCTGCCATTGAGTTACGCCCGCAGCAGGGCGGAATTATAACCGCAAATGCCGCGGCTGTGAAAGTTCCCCACACTCGCCGACCATGCCGCCGCCCTACCGCCAGCCGAGGCGGCCGGAAAAGACCTTCCCACCAGCCCATACCCCATCGGCTGCGGGAATTGCCGGAATCCGCTATCTCGCATACGCTTGTTGCCGTGACAGCAGTCGTCGGTCAACAAAGTGGTTATCATGGCGATTAAGCGCGATTATTGTATGAATCACCCGGATCGTCCCGCGATCGGACGATGTGTGGTTACCCACGCCCCCATCTGCACCGAGTGTTCCACGCAATACGACGGCGTGAATTACAGCCGAGAGGGGTTGGAGATCATGCGCCGCAAACGGCGGGCGTCGCAGGGTGGGCACTGGGTGACGCGTCATCTGTGGCTGCTGCTTCTATCGCTGCTTACACCGCTGGCGGCACTGGAGATGGGTGGATGCATCTATTGGCTGTTTCTGAGCCTGATGCATCATCGATAGTTGACCGGCGGAATTGAGCTGGCCGGATTGAGAGGATCAGGACGTTGTCGTTATCCGCAGATGATTACTTTCCAGATACGGAGCAATTTCCCGCTCTGATGGACTGTGCCATCGAATTGACGCGCGATTCCGCCGCGTGGCTGATCCCCGCCTATATTCTGGCCAACGCCCCGCTTGCCTTGGCGCTGATCATCGGCCTTACCGCCGTGAGTTCACAGGATACAGGCGTGGCGCTGATGGCCGCGGCACTGGCAACACTGGCATTCCCCTGGCGGTGGGTCGTGCAGACCTTCATACAGCGGCGGCTGCTTCTGATTCTTTCACCCAAATTATCCATACCGCTGTGGCGGCGGATGTGGAGCATTCTTGTGCTTAAATTCATACTTTGCGCCATCGGAATAACGGGGGCATGCATTGCCCTGATTCCGTCATTTGCCTCGCTGACGGGGTGCACGCTGGCGGCCCCATTCCTGCTCAATGAGCCGACGGTTAACTTCGCCGTCGCACGTCGCCTGATCGCCATCCCATATTCCACATCGCGGATCATCTTCGGGCTGATCATTCTCGGCCTGCTGTATCTCATCTTCAGTGGAATTTCCGCTGAGCTGGTGGCCCTTATTGTAAAGCCTGTCCTGCCGTCATTTTTTGGCATTCATGATCTGTACCTGCAACTCATCGTTCAA
>DAHWIP010000077.1:0-7590 GCA_027344975.1 Phycisphaerae bacterium | reverse complement strand
CGCGGCCGGCCCATCAGCGAATTAATCGAAGAATTCAGCAGCGGCCGCCGACAACCCGCCGACGGCGTGCAGTGGAAAGCGCTTTCAGATACGGACCGGCGGCGGATATTGGAAAAATATCGACTGGCGTATCAACTCGAGGCTCCGGTCAACTGGTGCCCCGCACTGGGAACCGTTCTGGCCAACGAAGAAGTCATCGACGGCAAAAGCGAGGTTGGCGGTTTTCCGGTGGAGCGGCGTCCCATGCGGCAATGGATGCTGCGCATCACGGCCTACGCCCGCAGATTGCTTGACGGGCTTGCCGCGCTGGAATGGTCTGAATCATTAAAATTGATGCAGCGCAACTGGATCGGCGAATCGCAGGGCGCCCGCGTCCGATTTGCGGTCGCAGGCGAGCATCTGGAGGTATTTACCACCCGCCCCGATACGCTTTTCGGCGTAACGTATATGGTCTTGGCACCGGAACATCCCCTTGTGAATCTCTCCGGGCCCGATGTCAAAATCCCCGCTGCGTGGCCCGCAGGCACCCCGGAAACATGGCGCGGTCAAAATCCCGCCCCGACGCCCCATGCCGCCATCGAGGCGTATCAGCTCGCCACGGCGGCGCGATCGGAACGCCAGCGCCAGGAAGACACGCGAAAGACCGGCGTGTTCACAGGCCTCTATGCCGTCAACCCCGTCAATGGTGATTCCATTCCCGTTTTTATCTCCGACTATGTATTGGCGGGGTATGGAACTGGAGCCATCATGGCGGTCCCGGCTCATGATGAAAGGGATTTTGAATTTGCGCAGTTGTTCAGCCTCCCCATCCGCCCGGTTGTCCGTCCGGCCGATGGGGCCGAGCCAAAATTGCCGCTCACCGAACCGGGTATCGCGTTTAATTCGCCGTGGATTGATGGTTTGGCGACAGATGAAGCCAAAACTAAAATCTGTGAAATATTGGAATCCAAAGGGATTGGCTCCCGGGAAGTGACCTATCGCATCCGCGATTGGCTCTTTTCACGCCAGCGTTACTGGGGCGAGCCCTTCCCGATTGTGCACCTTCCCGATGGGACCACGGTCGCGCTTGCCGATGATGAACTCCCGCTTCGCCTGCCGGAAATGAGTGATTTCAAGCCGACTCAGACCATGGAGCCTCCGCTTTCCAAGGCGGGGGCGTGGTGCAACGTGCATGTGCAACTCATCGGCCCCGCCGAAAATCCCCGCGCCCGCGTTGTCCCGGCGGGGACTGCCGGAGCGATAGCGGCACGGCGTGAACTTAATACCATGCCGCAGTGGGCCGGCTCCTGCTGGTACTACCTGCGATACCTGGATCCGCATAATACCCATGCATTGTGTGACCCGGCAGTGGAAAAATATTGGATGTCATCACCGCCGGGTGTGGATATGTATGTCGGCGGGGCGGAGCATGCCGTCCTGCATCTCCTCTACGCCCGGTTCTGGCATCAGGTGCTTTATGATCGCGGCCTGGTTTCATCGTCCGAGCCGTTCCGAAAGCTCATCAATCAGGGGCTGATCCTCGGCGAAGCGGAATACACGCTGTTTCGTGACGGCACTGGAAAGCCGGTAAGTATTGATGAAGTTGATCCACAATGGACCAGCCGCCCGGGCTCGGACGGCAAGGTGCAGTTTGTATCCACACGACGATCGGACGGCGCTGAATTGTATGCGTCGCCCGTCGAACCGGATCAGGTCGAGCGGCGGGGGGATGTGGCGGTCCTCAAAGCCGAACCGGAAATTCGAATAGATGCCCGATCATTCAAGATGAGCAAATCGCGCGGAAATGTCGTTAACCCGGACGACGTGATCCGTGATTACGGCGCAGATAGCCTGCGATTATTTGAAATGTTCATGGGTCCGCTGGAGCAGGTAAAGCCTTGGAGCATGGCCGGGGTGGAGGGCGTTTACCGATTTCTCGGGCGGGTATGGCGACATCTGGCCGGAGCCGCCGATTTTCCCTCACGCATCGTGGAAGATCGCGGCGGCCGATATTACCTCCGCGGCCAGCCGCTCAATGACGAGCAGTCCCGCATGGCCGTGGCGGAGAGGGAATCACTGCTCCGTCCGCTCCATCGCACCGTCCGTAAAGTCACGCAGGATATTGAACGGCTTTCATTCAATACCGCCATCAGTGCCATGATGGAATTTAATAATCTTCTCGGCAAGCCGGAGACGCTCGATCGCGATCAGATGCTGATATTTGTGCGTCTGCTTGAGCCGTTCGCCCCGCATATGGCGGAGGAACTGCATCAGATTCTCACCGGTTCGGAACGGAGTCTGACCGAGCTGCCCTGGCCGGAATATGATGAATCGCTCTGTGCCGACGATACGGTCGACCTGCCGGTTCAGATCAACGGCAAACTGGCGGGGCGCGTTATGATTGACGCGGGGTGGGCGGACGGCGAGGTGCTGGCTCGGGTGCTCGCGGATGAGCGGATTCAATCGCGTCTGGCGGGGCGGCCGATGAAAAAGCACATATACGTCAAAGGTCGGATGCTCGATCTTGGCGTCCAGGGATGACGGCGCGCGGCGGGTTGCGGGCCGGATGCCATCGTAATGGGTAAATATTACACCAGCGTCATCAGCGGCGAGGCGGTCGGATGTGTTCCGGCTGTGGCCCGTGGCGCTCTACTTGCCGCCTCACTGGGCTATGGCCTCGCCATGGCGGTGCGAAACCAGGCGTATAACCGCGGCCTGCTGAAAATTCATCGCCTTGGGGTGCCTGTGATCTCAGTCGGAAATCTCACCACCGGCGGCACCGGCAAAACGCCGGTGGTCATCATGATCGCCCGCCAGCTTCGATCCATGGGGGCCCGACCCGCAGTCCTCACGCGCGGCTACAAGGCCCTTCCCGGTGGGGAATCCGATGAAGTGCTGGTGCTTCGCCATGAATGTCCCGATGTGCCGGTCGTCGTGGATGCCGACCGCGTGCGAGGCGGCAAGGCCGCCATCGAGCGGCATGGTGCCGATGTGCTCGTCATGGATGATGGATTTCAGCATCGGCGACTTTCGCGCACGATGAATCTTGCGGTGGTGGATGCCACCCGGCCGTTCGGCATTCCCGGACTGCTTCCGCGCGGTACATGGCGCGAACCCCCCGAAAGTCTGGCGCGGGCAACTCATGTCATGTTGACCCGCTGCGAACAGATACCCCAGGATCTCGCCGATATTGCGGCCCAGTTGCTGTCTCAATATGTCGGCCCACGCTATATTCTCCAACAGAGGCTGCGCGTCACGGGTGTCTTTGATGCTCACGGTGCGCGGTGGGACCTCTGCGGTCGCCGGGTGCTGGCGTTTGCAGGAATCGGAAACCCAGAAAATTTTCTCAGCACCCTCGAGCTTGCGGGCGCCAGACCCGTCGCCGGGTGCTGGTTTGGCGATCATCACCCCTACGATTTCAAGCGCGATTTTGCCGCCTTGGAAGATACCACCCGCCGGCGCGGGATCGATATCTGGGTGACGACACTCAAGGATTTCGTCAAATTAAAGGGATATCAGGCCCCGGTGCCGCTGGCTTATTTGGGGATCGAAAGTTATGTTGCCGGTGCCCAGGCGCAGGTGTGGCGTGACATGTTGCGATCCGCCGCAGGTTTGATGACGGAAACTGCACCACGGCAGGAACCGGTATCGGGAGCCAAAACGGATGCTTAATTCTCTTCTCGCCGCCGAACTCCTCCGGGAAGTCGAGCAATTTGGATCACCGGAAATATTGGTGGTCGGCGATCTCATTTTGGATAAATACATCTTTGGTGATGCCGAACGCCTCTCGCCCGAGGCGCCGGTGGCCGTGGTTCGGCGTCGTGATGAAAAAACGCAGGTGGGGGGTGCGGCCAACGTGGCCGTGTTTCTCGCGGCTCTTGGCGCCCGGCCGATCCTTGCCGGAATCTGCGGTCAGGATGACCAGTATCGCCAGCTGTGTGAACTCTGCCGCAGTGCCAGCGTAGACACCAGCGCGATTATCCCGCTGCCCGACCGTCCCACCTCCTGCAAGACGCGCATCATCGGCCTCGCCCAGCATCGCCACCAGCAGCAGATGCTCCGGCTTGATGACGAAGTGACCGACCCGGTCAGCGATGCGACGGTCCGCCAGTTCCAAACCGTGCTTTCCCCGCTCATCGCCCGCACCGCGCTGATCTGTATTGAAGATTACAACAAAGGGCTGCTGGATCACCGGCTCTGTCAATTCATCATTGCCGAAGCCCGCCGGATGGGCAGACCGGTGCTCGTTGACCCCGCGTTAATAAAAGATTATTCCCGATACGCGGGTGCCCATGCCGTCACCCCCAATCGGACGGAAGCCGAACTCTCCGGCGGCATCAAAATGGATTCCATTGAAGAGGAAGCCCCGAAACTGGCGACTAAATTGATTGAAATGCATCAATTCGACCGCTGCATTCTCACGCTGGACCGGCATGGCATGTATATGCAGGCGAAAAATAATCGTGGTTCCTACCACCCCACGCGCCCACGTCAGGTTTATGATGTCACTGGCGCCGGCGATATGGTGCTGGCCATGCTGGCCATGGCTGTCGCCAACGGTGTTTCATGGGAACATGCCGTCGATCTGGGCAACGTGGCGGGGGGGCTGGAAGTTGAACGCTTCGGCTGCGTCCCCATCAGCCGGGAGGAAATCGGTACGGAACTCCGAATGATGATGGGGCCGGACCACATGAAAAATCTCCCGCTGGAAAAACTGCTCGCCGTATTAGCCGCCGAGCGCCGCAACGGAAAAAAGATTGTCTTTACCAACGGCGTATTCGATATTCTCCACGCGGGGCATGTCAGCTATTTGAACTTTGCCCGTCGGCAGGGGGATATCCTTCTGGTGGGTGTTAACAGCGACGCCTCCGTGCGCGGGCTCAAAGGACCCAATCGGCCCATCAACGCGTTGGATGATCGGATGGCCGTACTTGCAGGCCTTGAGGCGGTAAGCTACGTGGTAAGCTTCAATGATCTGACGCCCGAGTCGCTGATTCAGGCCGTGACGCCGGATATTCTCGTCAAGGGTGCCGACTATGCCGACAAGCCCGTGGTGGGGCGGCAATGGGTTGAAATGCACGGTGGCCGGGTGGTACTTGCACCGTTTCTGGCCGGAAGAAGCAGTTCGGCTACCATAGAGCGGGCCGCTGCGTCAGCCGAATCATGATTTTGAGGATTTTGCCATGGCGGATAAGGCCGTTTTTCTGGATCGCGATAACACCATCATCGCCAATGATGGGTACCTCGGTGACCCCACCAAAGTGCGTCTGCTGCCTGGAGCGGCGGCGGCTATTGCCTCCATGCGGCGGCTGGGATATCGCATCATCGTGGTCAGTAATCAGAGCGGTGTCGCCAAAGGGCTTTTTGATGAGGCGGCTGTCGAGGCGGTTAACCAGGAAATGATCCGTCAACTCCGCGAACAGGCGGGTGCGCACGTTGATGCCAGCTATTACTGCCCCTACCATCCCGACGCGGTTGTTCCCGAATATAAAGTCGATCATCAATGGCGCAAACCGAAACCCGGCATGCTTAAGGCTGCGGCGGCGGATTTTGACCTAGATTTAACACGTTGCTGGATGGTCGGTGACATGCAGCGGGATATTGCCGCCGGATCGGCTGTGAACTGCCGTACCATTCTGATCGGTGATCCGGATCATCCACCCCAACCGGCTCCGGATGAAACAATGGTCACGCCGCACTTTATCGTGCGTTCGCTGGCTGATGCTGCACGTATCATTGTCCGCGAGCAGAATAACCTCCAAACGCATGCCGCCGCACTTCCTGCGGTCGAAACCGGCTCTGTCTTGACGAATTCGCCGACTCCGGACCCTGCGGCCGCGGAAACTCCCGTTGGTGTGATGTCCGCTCAGACGGTTGACGCCATGGCCGATGCTCTGGCCGAGCGTCTGCGTAAGCAGATCAGCGAAGCGATCATTGCGCCGGATCTTAAATCATCGGTCGATACCCTTGCGCAGCAGATGCAAAATGCACATCGGCAGCATCAGATGCCGGAGTTTTCCATGTCGCTGATGTTGGCGGTTTTACTTCAGGGAATCGTATTTCTGCTTCTTGGGCTCGCCATTTGGGATGCGATTTCATATTTCAATATTGTCGCCACGAAAGACCAATACTGGTGGTTGGGCAGAATTTATACGATGCTCTGGGCGATTCTCTGGCTCGCAATGGGGGCCCTGTTTCAGGCGGCCGTCGCCGCGCTTTATCTGAGGCACCGTGCAAAGCAATAGCATGACATTTCGCCCCATCATCGGCATTGCGTGTGATCTGGAAAATAATTCCAGCTATTACAAATTGCCCATCACCTATCGCCTTGCCGTTGAAAAGGCCGGTGGCTTACCTGTGCTATTGCCCGCGACAGATCACCCGGAAGTCCGCAGCGGCTACCTGAATTTAATCCATGCCCTGCTGCTGCCCGGTGGCGATGATCTGGACCCGCAGCTTTATCATCAGGAGCCGCATACGCGCACCCGGGAAAGTGATCGCCTGCGGCAGAAATTTGATCTGGCCATGCTCGCCGCATGCGAAAAGATCGCCATGCCCGTATTGGCCGTCTGCATGGGGTGTCAGACGCTTAATGTGCTCCGTGGCGGCGATCTGATTCAGTACATTCCCGAATATCCCCGGCCCCACCCGCTTCTGCATGCCGCCGATCCAGCCATATCCGGCGACCGAAACGCCTGGCATCAGGTGGAAATGGAGCCTGCAGGGAAACTCGCCGCCATTTGCGGGCTCTCCCGCATGGAAGTCAATTCGCGGCATCGTCAGGGCATCGGGCGATTGGGGAAAAATCTTCGGCTCGCGGCATGGTCAGCAGATGGTATCATTGAAGCGATTGAGGATGTCGCGCTCCCGTTCTGTATCGGCGTGCAGTGGCATCCGGAGAATTTGACGGGGCCGGCGGGTGATCGGCTCTTCGAAGCATTGGTGCGGGCTGCCGCCGATTATGCCGGATCGCGCCGGGCCGAAAATCTGGAATCACCTGTATAACATACGCATGGAGGAATCCCTTGGCTTTTGATTTTAAGTCCGTTTTTGATCAGGCTCTGCCGTATGATCGCTTCCTGACTACCTACGCCAATGCAGACGAAAAAAAGCGATGGGCGGATTTCGCCGCTCAGGTTCAGCTCTCCGATGAGCAGAAGACACTTCTTGCCGGGTTCCGCAGAAAAGTGCCGGTCATTTGTCTCGCCGGTGTCTGGTGTGGCGATTGCGTCAACGCATGTCCGATTTTTCAGGTCATCGCGCAGGCAACCTCCACGATCGATCTGCGGTTTGTCCACCGCGACCGCAATTTCCTCCCGCAGGCTCAGGACATGGGAACCCGCCTGGCCAATGAGCTTTCCATCTGCGGCGGCCCGCGCGTGCCGGTGCTGGTGTTCCTCTCTGAAGATTTCCATGAGTGTGAGCGATTCGGTGAACGCACCTTGGCGACGTATCGGCGCAAAATGGCCTCTCGCCAGGGCGCCAGTTGCAGCACGGGGCTGCAAGCGGCACCGACCGATGCTATCCGTGCCGATACGGCCGAATGGCTGATGCACTTTGAACGCATTGAACTCATGCTGCAACTCAGCCCGCGGTTGATGAAGCTTCACG
>DAHWIP010000076.1:0-7665 GCA_027344975.1 Phycisphaerae bacterium | reverse complement strand
AATCTCCTCATTCTGCAGGATCGGCTCTCTGATATCTACAAGGCGATTGAGGAAGGTGATGAGAAGCGATTGAATCAGCTCGCGGGGTTGGAGGCGCCCGAGACGAAGCGGGTGCCTTCGCCCAAGGGAGCGGCCGAAAAAGATGAGTTTGATCGCGTTAAGAAGCATTATTACCTTGCTGTTAAGTCCGGAACAACGACATTCCTCAAGGCATTACCCGCCACTTTGCGCTCTTCCGAGCAATCTTGCCTGGAGGAAGAATTGAAGTATGCCGCCGGCATCATCGAATTTGTGCGCGACACCCGGCAATGTTATGGCCGGATGAAAGCTCAGCGCCATGTCTTGGATTTTTCTGATCTGGAACACAAAGTGCTGGCCGCTCTTCGGGATACATCCAACGGATTACTCGCGGGTCTGCGAGCCGGCATTAAGCATGTCATGGTGGATGAATATCAGGACATTAACCCGGTGCAGGAGGCGATCATCAATATGCTTTCGGGCGATGGAGCCACGGATGTTGAGAATGCAGAATCTGCCAGCCGGAGCCGATTTATGGTGGGGGATGTTCTACAGAGCATTTACGGCTTTCGGGGCGCGGCGCCAGATCTACTTTACGCGCATCATCAAAAGGCGCGGGGCAAATCTGGTGGCGGAGGGCATGTGGAGATGCAGGAGAATTTCCGCACGGCGCCGGAACTGTTGCGGGCGATCAACGCCGTTCTTCTGCCTGTACTGAATCAGGCGGACGCTATCGTAGCCGCACCGCCCGACGCACCACTGATGTCCAAAGCCGATCCCGCGGCCCGCAAGGGTGGCTTGCAGCCGCGCGACGCATCCACCGGTCCCGAGCACGGTGGGGAAGATTCGCCAATGATGCGGCTTGGAAGCCTCCCCCTGCCGGTACCGGCCAGAGCGCATCCTTCATCGCTTGGAATGGAAGGTGGCGCTTACACCTTGCGGCTTACGATTGTCGCGGGTGGTTCTTCGGATAACGGCCATGATGATGGCTCAAATGACGCGTCGATTTCATCAGCCGGCGATTCATCGGATGGTGAATCACTGAGTACTGTCGCGGCTGAGGCACGTCAGGTAGGTGAGGCGATACGTGAAATCATCGCCGGTGGGGGAATGGTTCACGAAGGCGATGGTCGGCGGCCTCTACAATATTCAGATATTGTGATTCTGATGCGTTCGCCGCGAACCGCCGCCCCGGTGTATGTGCGGGAACTCAGGGGCATGGGCATAGCCGCCCATGCCCAGCTTTCCGGTGGCTTTCTGGAATCTCCCTCTGTACTTGAAACACTGAGCCTGCTCCGCGTGCTCGACAATCCGCGGCAGGACATTGATCTGGCGTCTACCCTGGTCGGGATTTACGGTTGCATCACGCTCAATGAACTTCAAACCCTGCAACTCGCGGCCGATAACCCCTATACGCCGCTGCACGAGATTGTAGAAAGGGTGGCGGAGAGGGCGGCAGGGAATAATGCCGACCGCGTGCCGGCCGATTTGCGACGCCGTGTTGCCAATCACATGGAACGCCTGAAACGCTGGCGGCAGGTGCTTCGCAACCGGGGTATTGCCGGCGGGATGATCACAATACTGGAAGATGCCGCAGTGCGGCCGGTACTCAGTGGTCGGCGGGATGGGGGAACGGAGCTGGCGAATCTGGAATTGCTCATGGCGCGTGCCGCTCAATTTGCGGAAGATGGAGCACGCGGCATCGGCCGCTTTCTGAAATTCTGCGACACGCTCGCCGAAACGGATGAAGACATGGCGGCCGCACCGGTGGAGACCGGCAACAGCGTACGGATCATGTCGGTCCACGCCAGTAAAGGGCTCGAATTTCCGGTGGTGATGTTGGTCGGGCTTGGAAAAAAGATCAACGCGCGGAGTGCCTCGGCAGATATTCTGGCCGACCGGGATTCGCATGTGGCCGTCAAATGGGTCAGTGGTGCGGATCGCATGCGCATACAAACCGGACGTTATGACCGCGCCGCCGATTTGCTTTGCAGGCAGATATTACATGAAGAGGTGCGCCTGCTTTATGTGGCCATGACGCGAGCACGCGATCATCTGATGTTATTTGGCTCGGCAGGGAGCGAGAGGCAGCTTGAACGATATGGGATATGGTCCGCCGATCCATCACTGGCGGCGTCTTCCCTGCGTACGAAGCTCTCATCCATCAGTATGGTCGACATCATGGCGCCGATCATGCTCTCTCTCCCCAGAGGGAGTGGCATCGATGTGCGAATTTGCAACGCCAATGAAATAGCATCGCCCGCCGAAACGATCCTGCCGAAGGCGGAAGTATTGCCTGCACCCCCAATTCCGATCGACGATCATGCACAGCAGCTTTCAGAACCCTGTCGGCGTATTGAATTTGAGTATCCATATCGGACGGACGTTCCGGCCGCGGTATCGGTGAGCCGACTCAAGGCAATGCAGCTTCAGTCCGCAAATACCGCATCGGCGATCTCCATAGCCGAAGCGGTGATGGGTGACGACGATGCCAACGATGCGTTGATTCGCGGATTAGCGGTGCACGCATTTTTGCAGACGGTTGACGTTCACGCACTCGCAAAGGCCGCCGGCGACGCAGATGCTCCGACAGCCATCCGCCGACTTATCGACGATCTCATCGCTGCCGGCGCACTGGATCCGGCTGCGGCAGATCAGATCGATCTCGATGCCATGATCTGGTTTGCGGCCTCGGACATATTCCGCATGATGCTTGCTGCTGCATCGAATAACGGACTCTATCGCGAGCAGGCTGTCACATGGAAAATGCCGTCCGAAACGGTGGCGGAAAAATTGGGGCTCGCCGCGGCGACCTCTTTGGGCACCAGCGTGGCGGTTGGTGGTCGACCAGCCGCCGAGCAGGGCGACTCCGTGATGATCCGCGGCATCATTGATGTCCTGATTTATCAGCATGGCAGGCCCGTGATTATTGACTACAAGACCGATCGCACAGAGAGTGTGGACAACCGTTTGCCCGGATATTGCGAGCAGGTTGCTCTGTACGCTCATGCCGTGGAACAACTGCTCGGCAAGCCGGTGGATGAAGCATGGTTGGTGTTTCTGTCCGCCCGTCGCATCGAGCGTGCCATCCTCGGTAAATGCTGAACAGGCAAGCCCTCGGCCGGCGAAAGCTGTCGCAGGCGGACGCGTGTCTACGTGATGGGTTGAACGATCAGGTAGTTTCCTGAAACGCCGATGACACGCACCTTCTGTCCCGCTTCTATCTGTGCATTTTCGCTCACACACGCGAGGCGCTGATTTTCAATCGTACAGACGCCGGAAGGCCGTAATACCGAACCCGCCACTCCTTCCTTGTTGATGAATTTTTTCAGTTCACTCGTGGCAAGGATCGGAGGACGCTGTCCACGCAGGAATATTCTCTGCGCAATGGGGCTTCGCGGATAGTAACGGAATCCGCACCATCCGGCTGCGGGAATAATGACCAGCAGAATAATAATGGTCAGCGCGGCGAAATCGACCGATACAAACAGCGAAAGCACCAGCGCCGCCAGGCAGAGCAGCAGGAAACACAAGGCCAGAATTCCGTGCGATGGCACTACAAATTCCAGCCAGATACAGATGACGGCTCCCACGAGTATCGCAAATACCGAAAGTACCAGATCCATCGCTTTTGTGCCCCCGAAACGCCTGGCTCATTTGTCCAGCGCTCTAACCAGCAATTGATGTTGCGCTTTGCCGACAACCACAATGGCGGTGCCGGAGAGGATATATTCGCCGTCCGTCACGACATCCGTCAACCGCCCGTCGAAATTGGCTTTTCCGCTTGGCCGCAGATCGGATACCGCCCGACCGATCGCTCCGATGAAAGGCTCGGAAGCGTCAGGTGATGTGCCGCCAATTGCGGGTTTCGGTGGTGTAAGAATCATGCGGCGCGCGCCGGGCAGATGCCGCATATACCGGATCAGCACCAAACTGCCAATAATTCCGCACAGCAGTGCTCCGGCGAGAACACCACCGCTTTCCTGCGCCGCACTCAAGATGGGGCCAGCGGATGTAAATCCGCCGGAGAGGGGGACCAGCGAGCATCCGATACCGATCAGAATCATGACGAAACCCGGTACCGCCAGCAGACCCAGGCCGCCAAAATGGAAAATATCATAGATAATAAGTAACACTCCGGCGCCCGCCAGCGCAATTTCCCACCACGCTCCCACACCCGTGAGCATCGGCGCACCCAAAAGCAGTGCCAGTGCAACGAGCCCTATCAAGATCGGTACATGCCACCCCGGATGAGTCAGCGTGAGCCAACCGGCAATCACCAGAATGATGATCAGAATGAATCTCGCCTCCGGCGAGATGAGAGCCCGAACGGCATGTTCCATGAAATCAAGCCGCAGAATCGGCACCCGCACGGCGGTTACGTTCAGATAGGCCAGCAGGGCCGACCGTGATCGTACCGTCGCCGCCGAAAGCCCAAATTGCCGCGCCCGCCGGGCCGAGAGCGTCAGCACCGAACCGGCCCGCTTGAATCGTTTGACGAATTCCCACGGGTGCTCGGAAGCCCGCCCCGGAATGGTCAGTTTCATCAGCTCGCGACGTTGCTGCGGGGTTACCAGTTCCGTCCTGCCGGTCACGCGATTGCTGATCTCGTCAAGCACGACCGCCGGATCAACCATCGCAGCAAGTATCTCAGGCGGATAATGATGGGCGGTGGCATGCTTCAGCAGAACTTTCAACGGCCCGTCGGTCACCGACCGAGCGGTACCGGCGAAAGTCAATCGCCGCCGCACCTCAAATGTCTGTCCGTCGCCAATAATCGCATCGCGATGCATGATGATTTGATCACAGGCCGTCGCCATGAGAATCGCCGGCCCAATCGCGGATTTTCGAATATAGGCAACCGTGGGCAGTTGGCAGTTTTCAATCTTCTTTGCCGCGTTCATGGCTGAAGATACCAGTCCGGTTGACGAATCAAATCGAAAAATCAATAACGACGCATGCCTTCGGACCGCCGCGTGAATCCGACGCTCAATCGCCGATACCTGAATCTGATCGATCCCGCCGTCCACGGTAATCATCGCGGCGTGGCGAAAAGTCTTCTTATTCAGCGGTTGCAGACCGGTGGAATGTCGCGCAGCCAGTGCGGTTGCAGGCAGGATTGCCCCAATTGAAATCACGAGCAGGAGGGTGATACACACGCTCGCCGTTTTCATCATGAGAAGCAGGCGTTTGACCCGTGCCGCAGCTAAATCGTAAATAATGCCCGATATCCGCCCCGTCCCGGAGACCATAGAGTCAGATTTCATCCACACCCCGCCATGCGCTGCAAAAAGATTTCCGGAACCGCCGCATTGCCGCTACATTTTAACACGTCCGGTGAGCGCATCATGCAGAATCGCGCGATTGGAATGTTCAATCTGTGCCCCCGGTGGTAAACCACGCGCCAGTCGAGTGATGGTAACCCCGCTTGGCGAAAGTCGCTCCTGAATCAGCAGGGCGGTTGCATCACCGTCCATGGTCGGGTTGGTCGCGAGAATAACCTCTCGTACGGTTGGTTGACCATCCGTGTCCCGTTGATTCACTCGGCTCTCCAGAGCATCAATGGTGAGTGCCTCGGCACCGACGCCATCCAAGGGTGCAAGACGCCCCAAGAGCACATGATAAACACCGGTATAAGCCCCCGAGGTCTCGATCTGGTAAACATCTTTGGGTTGTTCCACGACACAGATGATGCCATGGTCGCGGCGTGGATTGGCGCAGATGTCGCACGGGTCATTTTCCGTAAGATGGTAACAAATGCTGCAATGCCGAACCTGATCTTTCACCGCCAGAATGGCATTTGCCAGCTTCGCAGCGTCCTCACGGCTTCCC
This sequence comes from Phycisphaerae bacterium, assembly GCA_027344975.1. Taxonomy (GTDB): domain Bacteria; phylum Planctomycetota; class Phycisphaerae; order WQYP01; family WQYP01; genus JAJZGD01. The sequence continues at coordinate 1,815 of DAHWIP010000076.1, read as the reverse complement.
TTGAGAATGTGAAATACGATTCGCTCGGCGGAGCGCGATCCGATGCCGGGAAGCTGTCCGAACAGATCGAGGAGGGTTTTCACGGCCGTACTGTATGCGTGTCGATTATCCGGCATTTTTAATCACTTCTACCCTTGTCCCAGCATGGATCGCATGGCATTGAGATCGATATCGCCCATGGATTCCTGCATTTTCGCCTGCACTTCCGCCTGTACCGCTCGCAGGGCAGCATTGGTAGCTTCGCGGCATATATCGGATAACCGCGCCGGGTCTGAAAATGGCGCAGTGGGTCCAAATTCAAATGAAATGATCTCCAATCGACCGTTGGCTGAAACTCGAACGGCCTCATCCCCGGCAGAACCAGTCGCATGAATAAAGGGAAGTGTCTTCTGGAATTCCGCCAGCCGACTCTGCATTTCTTTTGCCTTGGCCATCATGGGCCCCAGCTGTGAAAGTGCTTTGATTGAATCAAACATTAAGCAACCTCAAATAGGGTTATCACGTCTTATTATGGCGCCATTCCCGTATGTCTGCCTGACGGCAGATTTAGAAAATGGCAGCCTACCTTCCGATTTGATAATAACGCCTCCGAGCTGGTTATACCAAGCTTTGGAATTTGCATCCCGACGCGGGTGGATGGAATTTCAACTGCTCAGCCTGATGATGGCTGACCAGTGCCTGTGAGCAAAATTGGATAATTGGGGAATAAATTCTTACCCCCGGTGCACTTCATCACCGTGGAAGCGAATCGTGACGTTGATCCGCTCAGCCACACTGAAACTGTCAACCGTTTCTTTTTTGGAGAGGAAATCATGACTCACAAAGCAAAATGGATCGCTTTGACCGCCTGCTGCATATTGGCGATGGCGACATCATCAAAACTGATGGCATCCGTCTCGGCCGTTGGAACCATTTCAGACACGCCAATTACCAGCGGCACCGACATGGGTGATTACAACTACACCATTGACTTGACCAATACCGGGAGTCAGAGCATCGACTTTCTCTGGTTTGCCTGGACACCTGGACAGGACTACCTCTACTCTACGCCGCTTTCAGCCTCAGCCCCGACTGGTTGGACAACCAACATTCTGCCCGTGGGCGGGGGAAGTGGGGCATCCATTCAATTTTCAAGTACCAGCATGTCCATCGCATCGGGAAATTCTCTGGACTTCAGTTTCATTGCAGCCGACACCCCGAGCATGGTCTATTCAGACAGCTCTTACTGGTTCCCGGGTACACCGGTCGGCACCTCGGTCGTCTACAACGGCGCAGCCTTTTCAACGCCCAGTGATACGATCGTTGTCACACCAACGCCGGAACCTGCTTCTCTTGCGTTGCTGGGCTTAGCTGCCGCTGCCTTGCCGTTTCGTTGGCTCACACGCCGCAGATTTGTCGGATAAAATATCAGAGCACCGGCCAGACAAGGTGATTGCGTGTCGGCACACGAGCATCGTCTCCTTTATGAGAGGCTGGTTCATGCGCACTGGCGCGAGCTCTATGCTTATGCCTACCGGCTTCTTTGCAGTCGGGTGGAAGCGGAAGACGCCGTCCAACACACATTTCTGCAGGCGTGGATATCCATCCGCCAGGTGCAGAATGTGTCATCACCCCGCGCTTGGCTTTACACCGTCCTGCGGCGAACCTGCTGGCGGCTGATGGAGCGATCAAACGACGCCGTAGCGCCGCCTTTGGCCGATATAGCGGATCGAAATGACCATCACCGTCACATCGATGAGGAGGATTTGGTTTCGAACGCTTTGAGTCAGTTGGAGCGTAAGTTCCGCGATCCTTTTCTGATGGTGGCGATGGAGG
>DAHWIP010000075.1:0-7681 GCA_027344975.1 Phycisphaerae bacterium | reverse complement strand
CGAAGCGTGACGGCCGAATCGGCTGGAGTGCCGGCCCGCAGACCGGCGACGGAAATAATTGAAAGTGCAGCGGCGAGGATGGCACCGGAGCGCCACACTCGCGGTCTGCGTCTATCGGTGCCGATGCTGTTTCTCATGGCAAAACTCCGTCATAGCACCGGGCGGGCAGACTGCGGTCCGGATATCCGGAATTATTTGGCTGATTTGCGCGTGCGTTCCAGCCAGGCGGTATCCACACGGGCATTGATAAAGTCTTTATCGCGCATGATCTGCCGGTGCAGAGAGATCGTGGTTTTGATCGGCCCGGCCCGAAATTCATCCAGTGCCCGCCGCATGGTGCTGATGGCCGCGGCGCGGGTGGGTCGATGGACAATTAATTTGCCGATCATGGAGTCGTAATTCGGACCGACGCGGTAATTCTGATAGGCGTGGGAATCGAATCGAACGCCCGGGCCGCCGGGGGGAACGAATTCATCCAGATTGCCGGGGCAGGGCGCAAAATTCCGATCCGGATCCTCCGCATTGATGCGGCATTCAATTGCGGCGCCGTTGAGCTTGATGTCATCCTGCGAAAGGGTGAGTTTTTCTCCCGAGGCGATACGAAGCTGCCAATGAATTAAATCCTGGCCGGTGACCAGTTCCGTCACGGGATGTTCAACCTGAATGCGGGTATTGACCTCAAGGAAATAAAAGTGGTTCTGCTTATCGACAATGAATTCCACCGTTGCGGCGGAATAATAGCCCGCGGCCTTGGCGAGACGTACGGCGGATTCACAGAGTTCCCGGCGGGTCTCTTCATCGATTACCGGGCAGGGAGATTCCTCGATGAGTTTCTGATGCCTCCGCTGAACGGTGCAATCACGTTCAAAAAGGTGAACCACATGCCCGTGCTTGTCGCCGAGAATCTGCACTTCAACATGCCGGGGTTCTTCGTGATATTTTTCGATAAAGACGGTGGAAGCTTTGAACGCGGCCTCGGCTTCCGACTGCGCCGCCTTGAGCGAGCTTTTCAGGCTGATGTCATTGTGGGCCACACGCATGCCACGCCCGCCGCCTCCGGCCGAAGCCTTGATGATAACGGGATAACCGATGCGCTGGGCCACATCGACGGCCTGTTTTTCGGTGGTTACGGGGCCGTCGCTGCCGGGGGTCAGAGGCACCTTGCACTTTTTGGCCAGTTCCTTGGAGGCGAGTTTGGCGCCGAGCATCTTCATCGATTCCACGGATGGGCCGATGAATTCAATTTTGCAACTGCGGCAGATTTCCGCAAAGTGGGCATTTTCCGAGAGAAAACCGTAACCGGGATGAATGGCCTGCACATCGGCGATTTCGGCGGCAGAAATAATACGTGGGATATTGAGATAACTTTCAGCTGCCGGTGCCGCACCGATGCAGATGGCTTCGTCGGCCAGTTTGACATAGTGGGCGTCGCGATCCGCTTCGGAAAATACCGCAACCGATTCAACGCCCAGTTCTCTGCATGCGCGGATAATCCGCAGCGCTATCTCACCGCGATTGGCTATCAGAATTCTGGAAAACATCATCACCTTTCAGCATCAGCCGGAGAGCGTTATCGGCACGCCCGCCGATATTCAGAGCTATCTGGCATGCGACCGAGGGTTCAATCCGCCTTGAGCAGGAACAGCGGCTGGTTGAATTCCACCCCCTGTCCATTCTGTACGAGCACTTTGGCGATGGTACCGGTCGTTTCCGCCTTGATTTCATTAAATACCTTCATCGCCTCGATAATGCACACCACCGTATCCTTATCGACATGCGAACCGACCTTTACGAAGGGGGGCGAGTCGGGTCCGGCGGCGGCGTAAAATGTCCCCACCATCGGAGATTTAATAGCTTCTCCGGCAGCGGGAGGTTTTGCCGCAGCCGGTGCTGCCGCTGCGGGGACTGCTGCAGGTGCAGGCGCATGCGCCGGAGCCGCTGCAGCCGCCGGAACCGGCATTGGAACCGCTGCGACAGAAGCCGGATCGCGCTTGAGGCGGATCGTGGATTTATCCTCCACGAGTTCGATTTCGGTCAGATCATGATCCGCCATGAGTTTGATGAGATCGCGGACACGCTTGTTATCGGTGAACATTTCCTTGGCCATGAAACTCCTCCGCCGACCGCCTAAAGGCCCCGGCAATTACATCAATCGGGCACTGTCCATGTCTCGAGGCAGACTGCTGAGCAAGCGGTAACCCTCATGCGTTACCAGCACGTCATCCTCAATCCGCACCCCGCCGATTCCGGGCAGGTATATGCCCGGCTCAATCGTCAATACCATACCCGGAGCCAGAGTGGTCGTCGATTTGGATGAGAGGCTCAGCGGCTCATGAATATCCCGTCCCACGCCATGCCCCAGCGAATGGCCGAAGTTTTTACCGTACCCCGCACGGGTGATGATGTCCCGCGCTTTTTTGTCAATTTTCCGGGCTTCCACTCCCGGTTTGATGGCCTCGATGGCCGCCTGCTGAGCTTCCAGGACGATTTTATAAATCTCCGTGATTTTCGCGGGCACTTTTCCAATGAAGATCATGCGTGTCAGATCAGACCGGTATGCGCGGTAAATAGCACCCCAATCGCATAATACCGCCATATTGTCGGTCAGCCGGATATCGGCCGGGCGATAGTGCGGCAACGATCCATTGGCCCCGGCGCAAATAATGCTGTCAAATGCGGTATTGGATGCACCCCGGCGGCGCATTTCATAACCGAGCAAGCCGGCAAACTCATTTTCCGTCATACCGACCTGCAGTTGCGAACGCGCGGCAAGAAATCCGTCCTGAGCGATTCGAACGGCCTCTTCGGTAATGCCCAGTTCATGGATGTCTTTAATGTTCCGTAGTTTGGACATCAGATCCAGCACGGGTTTGAGCCGGGTCTTGGCCGGTTTAACCGCAACTTCAATCATCCGTTTCTGCCTGAGCGTCAGGAACTCTCCCTGAACGCCGATCTGGGACAGTCTGTGTTTGACGGCAATCCGGCCCAGTTCATCGGCCAGCGATTTTTTACGCACGAGAAGCGTTACCCACGGACACTCGATGCCGATCTGCTCCACATAACGGAAATCGCTGATCAGGTAGATGCGATCCGGCAGCACAAGCGCCCACGAATCATCCCCTTCAAACCCAGTGGCATAGCTGACATCGGCAAAATTGGTCAGAAGCAGTGCCGTGAGTTTTTCCGCGCCCATCGCGGATCGAATCCGTGCCTGCCGATCGATGAGAAAGCTCGGCGCTGTGATCTTCTTTATCGCCATCGTATTATTCCGTCACCCTTTGAAATCCACCCATTTTTTTGACTCCGGCATTATACACGCCGCCGAAAAATTGCGCTGCAATTTCATCCGCCGACCATCCGATTATCTGCGCGGCTCTCCATCGACGTGGTTCTGCGGAAAGATGGTTAAAGATGGGCTGCTGCGGTTAATTATTGCACATTCCAACAGGCAGCCACATGAGCGATATTCCCCCCTTTGATCTCGATGGGGGGCATTTCCCGGGAGCATTTCTCGGTGGCCAGCGGACAGCGCGGATGAAACGGGCAGCCGCCGGGCGGATTGACCGGACTGGGCACTTCTCCCTGAAGCACTGTGCGTTCATAGGCGCGGTCGGGCACCGGCATCGGCACGGCGGAAAGGAGCGCCCGGGTGTAGGGATGGCGCGGGTTAAGAACCAGGCTGCTTGCCGGGCCGAGTTCAACCATTCTGCCGAGATACATCACCGCGACACGATCGGAAAAATGTTCCACCACGGCGAGGTTATGGGCGATAAACAGATAGGAGAGCCCCAATTCACGCCGCAGATCCGCCAGCAGATTTAATACCTGCGCCTGAATCGAAACATCCAAGGCCGACACGGGCTCATCGCAGATGATCAGGCGCGGTTTAACCGCCAGTGCCCGGGCGATACCGATGCGCTGTCGCTGCCCACCCGAAAATTCATGCGGATAACGTCGGGCAGCGTCGGGCTCGAAGCCGACACGCCGCAGCAGGGCGGCAACCTGCTCCTGCACCTCGTCGCGACCACAGATCGGATGCACCAGCATCGGTTCGGCGATCATGCTGCCGACGGTCATCCGCGGATTAAGCGATCCGACCGGGTCCTGAAAAATAATCTGGGCGTGCCGCCGCAGAGCCCGCAGTTCTCGTGAACCCAGGGCATACAGATCCCGTCCCTCAAAAAGGATCCGGCCGGTGATATGCGCCGATCCTCGGGGAAGCAGACGCAGGATGGCGCGCCCCGCCGTCGTCTTGCCACACCCCGACTCCCCCACAATGCCGAGCGCCTCGCCCGGCCGCACACTGAAGGAAATCCCATCGACGGCTTTGATCCATCCCTTGGGCGATCCGAAAAGTCCGGCGGAGTGCGGAAACCAGACGCGCAGATCCTCAACCTTGAGAATGGCGTCGGCCGGACGATTGGAGTTGTCAGGCGAATCCATGATTGCGGTCACGTGTTTTTCTCCCCGGAGACGGCTGATGTCAATTCATGGCGGTGCAGGGGCAGACCGGGCGGTGTCACGGGGGCATCGGCATATCCGACGGCTGAAAACGTCGCCACCCAATGCCGCGGATTGATCTGACGCAGTTCCGGCATCTGCGCCATGCACTTTTGCCGTGATGCGTCGCTGCATTCGGTGCAGCGTGGTTCAAACCGGCAGCCCGTGGGCCAGTTGAGCGGTCCGGGAACGACCCCCGGAATGGTGGTGAGTTGCTCCTGTGAATGTCCGAGGCGAGGTACGCAGGCGATGAGTCCGCGGGTATAGGGGTGAAGCGGATTTTGAAATAATTCATAAACATCGGCAAATTCCACGATCCGCCCGGCGTACATGATTGCCACCACATCCGCATTTTCCGCGACAATCCCCAGATCATGGGTGATGAGCAGGACGGACATGTTGTTTTTTTGCTTAATCGCCGCCAGTAATTCCAGAATCTGCGCCTGAATCGTCACATCCAGTGCGGTGGTCGGTTCATCGGCGATCAGCAATTGCGGGTTACAGGCCAGAGCCATGGCGATCATCACGCGCTGTTTCATTCCGCCGGATATCTGATGCGGATACGCCAGCAGGCGACGCTGCGGATCGGCAATTCCCACCTGTTGGAGACTTGCGACCGCCAGATCGACCGCCTCCCGCGGAGAGAGGTGTTGATGGAGAAAAATAGCCTCGAGAATCTGATCGCCGATCGTCATCACGGGGTTGAGGCTGGTCATGGGCTCCTGGAAGATCATGGCGATTCGGCCGCCGCGGATTTTTCGCAGGGCCTTTTCCGACATCTGCAGCAGATCCTGGCCGTTATAAAGCACTTTCCCGCCGAGAACTTTGCCCGGCGGGCTGGGAATCAGTCGCAGAATCGACATGGCGGTGACACTTTTTCCGCAGCCCGACTCACCGACGATGGCGAGCGTCTGCTGCGGAAATATTGAAAAACTCACACCATCCACCGCCGGGAGAATGCCGGAGTCGTTTTGAAAGGCAACCCGCAGGTCCTGTACCGCCAGTAAAGGCTCATCGGGCATTGAACCATCGCCTTTCAGGATAAACTCTTCGGATCAATCGCATCACGCAGTGCCTCGCCGACAATATTAAACGCCAGGACGGCCAGGAAAAGGGCCAGTCCGGGCGGCAATGCCTCAAACCAGTGAAAAACCGTCGCCGGATTTCCGGCGGCATTGAGCATGCCCCCCCAGGACGGCGTCGGCGGACGCACGCCGACACCCAGATAACTAAGGCTGCTTTCAATCGTAACGGCTCCCGCCAATCCGAAACTCGCCGAAACCAGCACCGGCGTCAGACCGTTGGGCAGCATGTGTCGAAACATGATCCGCCAGAGCGGCAACCCACCAGCCCGCGCGGCAACAATATAATCCAATTGCCGGATTCGGAGAAATTCGGCCCGGAGAAATCGCGCATAGCCGGTCCAGCCTGTCACCCCGAGGATGATCATGATCATCAGGATGCTGCGGCCGAAGATGGCGATAAAGGTAAGGATCAGAAAAAACGTCGGAATGGCCTCGACCATCTCCACCAACCGCATCCCGAGCAGATCAAAGATGCCGCCGAAATACCCCATCATGGCCCCCACGACGATACCCAGTGTCAGCGCAATGGCCTGGCTGACAAACCCGATGCCCATCGCCACACGTGACGCCCAGAGCATGCGTGAGAGCACATCGCGTCCGTTCCGATCCGTCCCAAGCCAATGCTTCCAGGTGGGAAGCTGATTAATGGCGTTTTGCGAAAGCGGCTCCATTTCGGCGTAACCCCAGGGGATGGGCGGAAAAATCGCACCCCGTGCAGCACCCGATTTTACCAGCGCCCGGTAATCGGTGCCGTCGAAGCGATTTTGATGCAGAGATCCGATGGCCACAGAACCGATGACGGCTGCGGATATCAAAACCGTCGCCACGATCCACCGAATTCTGCGCCTTGAGAGCATCTCCATGCCCCGTGTGAGACGCCACGCGACGCAGAGTGCGACGACAAGGCCCGCCGCCACAAAGGATAAATAATCGCGCGTTGTTAAATCTACCAGCAGCGGGTAGCGCGTTACCCAGCCGTGCGATGTGCGGACCATGAGGCAGTACGGTTTGCTGCTCGCGAGAAATGGAACCAGCACACTGATCACCAGCGCCAGGGCAATATAAAGCGTGCTGAGTTTTACCAGCCATGGCCGGAGCATCTTGCGAACCGCCATCGACCAGTAACTGCGGGGCGGCGTGGATGCGGGCCTTTCCAGAGTCAGATTGCCGACGAGTTCAGTCATACGTCACCCGCGGGTCCACCGCATGATAGGCAATATCCACCAGCAGATAGCACACCAGTGTGATGGCGGCTGTCACCAGCGCCATGGACTGAATCACCGGCAGATCGCGTGCATAGGTCGCCTGATACATCAGCCGCCCCATACCCTGGATGGAAAATATTTTTTCCACAATAACCGATCCGCCGAGAAGTCCGGGCACGGTCATACCGATGATGGTAATCATCGGCAGCATGCTGTTCTGCGTCACATGCCGGAGGATGACCGCTGACGGCGGCAGCCCCTTGGCTTTGGCGGTGCGGGTGAAATCCATGAACAGATTTTCCAGATACGATCCCCGTACCTGCTTGGCCAGATAGGCAAAACCGCCATAGCTCAGGCATATTACGGGCAGGGTAATATGCCACGCATAATCAGAGACATACTGGAAATAACTCATGTGGCTGGTATTGGTGGCATGGAGGCCGGCGGAGGGGAACCAGTTCAGATATTCCGGATTGGCCAGAAATCCAATCGCCATCGATCCCACCCAGATCACCGGCAGCGAGTAAAGCACCAGCGAACCGATACCGAACGCCCGATCCATGAACCGACCACGATAAATCGCCGCCAGCAATCCACCCGGCACGGCCACCAGATAGATAATAATCAGGGAGATGATATTGATGGTGAGCGTGACCGGCAGCCGCTGCATGACCAGTTTGGTCACCGGTTCGGAGAATTTGATGGACGTGCCCAGATCGCCATGGAGGATGCGCCCAATCCAATCCACATATTGCATCACCAGCGGAATGGGTTTGCCGTTGCGATTGACCAGATGCAGCCGCCGCTCCATGAAATGTTCCTCGGCAAGCTGAGCCTGATGAGCACCGAGCATGCCCGGTGCAAAACTTCCACCGGCGGTGGTCAGCCCGG
>DAHWIP010000074.1:0-7756 GCA_027344975.1 Phycisphaerae bacterium | reverse complement strand
TCTATTGGGTTAATTACGCCATCGTCGTGCATGGTAATGCGCAGCACGCTCACGATATCGCCACGATGACGCATTCATCCGCCATGTTGGCCATTCACAAGAGCGCAAATTGGAACCAGCGCATCGGCTGGCGTCTGATGCTCGGGTCGGAAGTGCTTCCCGCACTCCTGTTCCTGGTACTTTTGTTGGGGATTAAGGAAAGTCCGCGTTGGCTGATCGTCAATAATCGCGAAGACCACGCACGCACGATCCTTCAGCGGCGCTTCGGAACCGAGCAGGCGGAAAAGGAAATTGTCGCGGTCAAGCAGGTCGCCAGCGAGGAGGAGGGGCGGCTTTCCGAACTCTTCAAGCCGCAGTATCGCCTTCCGCTGATCGTCGCCCTTTTTCTAGCCGTCTTTTCGCAGTTCAGTGGTATTAATTCCATCATCTATTACGCCCCGCGCGTCTTCGCCGCCGCGGGCATGCACACCAGCAATGCCTTCGGTGCTACGGCGCTCATCGGCATGGTGAACCTTCTGTTCACATTTATTGCCGTCGGATTTGTGGATAAAGCAGGCCGTAAGCTGCTTCTGGCCATCGGTACCGCCATTCAGGTGGTGTCGCTTGCTTCCGTTGCGCTGGTGTTCAAGCTTGCGCCGCGCGAGGCGCAGATCACCGTCCATCATCACGTCACATGGCAGGGCAGTATGTCCGCCGCTGCGTTTCATCGGCTCGCCGTCAGTCTCCACACTCACATTACCATGGCGCCGCACTTCGGCCAGACACAGGTACACATACTGCTCGTGAGCGTGCTGGTCTTTATTGCCGCCTTTGCCATGGCCATGGGGCCAATGCCGTGGATCATCATTTCAGAAATATTCCCCGCCCGTATCCGCGGCCGGGCCGCATCGGTTGGCGTACTGACCCTCTGGGCGGCGATTTTTGTGGTCGCACAGACATTCCCGGTGCTCAAAGAATATGCCGGGCTCACAACCACCTATATGCTGTATTCGATCTGCTCGCTGATCAGCTTCCTGTTCGTTATCTTCGTGTTGCCGGAAACCAAAGGACGCACGCTCGAGGAGATCGAACGGCACTGGCGTCACCGCTCGGCGCCGGTATGACGGCTCCCGACGCCGTATGAAAATTTCAATACCGTCCAAGATTGTGATACAACTGTACATAGGTCGGCATCAGGAAGTTGCGGTGCCGAAATTCGCTCACGATTCCGCTGATCCGCAGGATCGCCCGTGAATGAGCCTGCTTTTCCAGATCCTGCATCTGCTGTAATTGTGGCGAGGGCAGCAAAATGATCGGCGGATCGGGGGCATGCCGACCGTCGCTTAAAAATACAAACACCCACTGCCGCAGAATCGGATCGTAAAGCATCCGCCCCATTCGATTCCAGATGTACGTGCCCTGGGTCACGGCCGGGGCCCAGCGCTCGCCCGGGCGATTCATATTCTGCAGCGGAACTTTTACCATTTTTGCCGGTCGGATGATGACATGTTCCGACGCTGGCGCGCTGATCGAATGGCTCAGTAATTGGCTCAAAACCATCGATGCACTTTCACGGCTCGCCCGCCGACGGCTGATTTTCGTGTCGGACGCGTGCGCCCGCTCTCCAAACTGACTGGGGCGGTATATGTTGGGAGCAAGCAGCAGGTAGGCCCGATTGCCGAAAGTACTCACACGCCCGCTCACCACCAGCAGCGGGTGCTTTCGGGACATTGCAATAAGCTTTTCAAGCGTGAGATTGGGCAATGCCAGCAGTGGCGGACCTGCAGTGGGGCGCTGCGGCAGCAATCGAACATAAAAGGCACCGGGTTTGTAGTCGGCTACCTTCACCAGAATGCGGTTAAGTTCCTGATTGTTGCGGTAGGAAATGGTGGAGAGTTTACGGGGCGCCTTCGCGTCGACGGCCGCATGTGTGCTGTTTTCTCCCGGCCGAGTCGCGGCAGAGCTGACCGCCGCATCCACCGGGTTCGGCAGCAGGATTGGGAGCACGGCGATGGCTCCCGCCAGCATCCATATCCCACAATACTGTTGATCTTTGCGTTTCACCCGCACCAACTCCGGATCCAGTTCACACCGCTTTATCATACACCCATTGCATTTTAGATGCGAAGCCTAATAATGGGTTTCGTAGCCGATGACCGGCTTTGAATGGGACTGATGACTGAGGCAAAGACAACCGCCGACTTATACCCCGATGGCTCTCGACGCCGTCTGCAATACCTGTGCGCCGCGACCCTCTTGATCGGCATCGCTGCAATAGCCGGATGTACCCAATATCATTCGCACCCGCTTCAACTGCAGGCCACGTTGAATCACTATCAGCAGCGAAGCTTTCTAAGTCCTCCCATTGAATCTTACGCCCGGCGCTACGGCGGGCCGTCACCGAAGGATTTCCCGCATCGATGGACTCTCAATGAACTCAGCGTGGTCGCCTGGCATTGGAATCCAACCATTGCCGTGCTCCAGGCACGCTTTCGGCAGCAGAAGGGAATTGTGACGCAGGCCAGCCTGCCACCCAATCCCACCATCCAGTTCCGGCCGCGATATTCGGCCAAGGTGCTGGGTAATCCGTGGACCCTCGGATTCACATTTAATATTCCCATTGAGACCGCCGGAAAAATTCAGGACAAAGTGCGGCAGGAGCAGGCGATTCTCGCCGCCCGCGGATGGGATATCCTTAGCGCCGCCTGGCGCATTCGCGTATCCCTGCGTGCTGATATCATCGATTGGGAATATCGGCGCCGCATTGCGCGGCTTAAGCAGGAATTGGCACAACGAGAGAAATCGCTTTTGACATTGATCACCGCCCGTTTTGCCGGCGGTGCGATCGCCCGCACGCAGTTAGCTCGCATTGAATTGCAGAGCCAGCGGGCCCGGATTACCGCAGCGCAAGCGCTGGCAAAAAAAACAATTGGACTGGATCAGATTGCCACGCAGCTTCATATTCCGGCGGCGCGGCTGCGGCAGATAAAGGTGGTCAATGCGCCTCTGCGGTTCCTTCCCGCGCCGAAGCGCTTGAAGCTCTCCGAAAATCTCCGCCTTGCCATGGCAAACCGCCTTGATGTTTACGCCCTCATCTGCCGCTACGATGCCGCGCAGCAGAATCTCAAATATCAGATCGCCAAACAGTATCCCAACATCCATCTGGGCCCCGGCTATGAATTCAATCGCGGTACCGACCGTTATGGTTTCGGTATCGGTATCGCCCTGCCCATTTTTAATCGGAACCAGGGGAACATCGCCGCCGCCGTTGCCAGACGGCAGATGCTTGCAGCACGGCTGACCGCCCTGCAATCGCGCATCATCGGCCTTCTTGAAACCGATTCGGCACGGTACCGTGCGGCCTACGCCCGCTGGCAACTCTGGCGGTCGCTGTCTCTCCGTCAGGCCGATGCGGAACGCCTCGAATATGCCCGTTTTCGGCATGGCGCGGTATCACGTGTGGCCTGGCTCGACGAGCGACTCCTCCTGATCACCGACCGAATTTATACCGCCGCTGCCCGGGAGCGGGCCGAATTGGCCCTTACCGCCATTGAAAATGATCTGCAGATTCCGATCTCGACCGACCGCTCGCTGATCGTACGACCAAAACCAGTGAAGGTGAAAGTGAGAGCGGCTTATGGACGCAAAAAGGATGGAAAGATATGAAAAAAATATTTTTTATAGTGTGGTGCATTGCCGCGGCCACCACATCTCCGCTTATGGCGTCACCGGCGGGAATCATCCATCTGTCCCCCCGGCAGCAGGCCCGGCTTGCCATTCTCGCCCAATCCCCCGGGGCCATCATCGATCGCCACGCCCTGCCGGTGCCCGCCATGATCGAGTCCGACCCATCGGCCGTTTCCATCGTCGCAGCCCCCGTCGACGGCCGCCTGCAGGCTCCGGCTGGAAAGCATTTTCCGGGATTACTCGCCTCGGCCCGGCCGGGGACTCCTCTGGCCTCCATCATCCCTTCCCTGAATGTCAGCGAGATCACCACGCTTAAATTGCTGCTGATCAAGACCAGATCCCGCCTCGCAGCGGCTGAAGTCGGCCGCATCACCGCACAAAAAGCGCTCGCCCGTGCCCGAGAGCTCTACAGCGAAGATCAGGCGGTCAGCCTGCAGAGTGTCGAAAATGCCCAGGCCGCCTATGCCCAGGCTCAGGCAATTTACCGAAGCGATCTCGCCATGCAATCGGCTGTCAAAGCATGGCTGAAGGGGACCGGGCATGCGGCGGGTATCCCGATCTACCCCGCCCACGGCGGCCAAATAATAAAAATATCAGCTCATAACGGTCAGGAGGTACTTACCGGCGACCCGATTTTCAAAATCATGGATACCCATCAACTCCTTCTGCGAATATTCCTGCCGGTGGATGTCGCCGCGCCGCCGAATTTCCAACTCAAGACCCGTATCGGAAAAACCATTTATCATCCACACTACATCGGAATCGCCGGTCACGCTTCCAAAGTGACCGGTGGGGCGGTGCTCCTCGCACGTCTCATCACCCACGGGCATCTCCGTCCCGGCATGCCTGCAACGGTCTGGATACTTTCGCCCACCCGGGATCCAACGCGTGGATATTTTATTCCACAGCGTAGTATGGTCTGGTGGGGCGGAGCCCGATGGGTGTTCATGAAGACAAAAAAAAATCTCTTTACCCCCGTTCGACTGGTGGATTCAAAATCGCTGCCCGGCGGCCGCTTTGTGCCGCAACTTCCACAGGGGGCTTTGGTGGTGCGCGGGGCGCAGTATCTGCTATCGATTGAACAGTCTTACAGCCTGAAAAAATCGGGTTGATGGAGCATGCATGCACGTACAAACATCTGATCAAGGGGCGTGCTGATGTTCCAACGCATCATCCGCATGGCGCTTACCCATCGTCTGGTGGTGCTGGCCTTTGCCGCCGCCATCATCATCTTCGGCGTCATGAGCCTCCAGCAAGCCCGCTACGATGTCTATCCCGCGTTTATTCAGCCGCAGCTCAAGATTAAAACGCTCGCGCCCGGCTTTTCCGCCTCACAAGTGGAAAAACTTGTCACCGCGCCGATCGAACGGACTCTTTCCGGCGGTGTAGGCGCCGTCCGCATCGTTTCCAACAGCATGGAAGGCATTTCGGTCGTCAAAGTCCTCTTCCCCGGCAGCTCCAATATTTATCGCGATCAGCAGTTGGTCGCCGATCGACTCACCGCTATCACCGGCAGTCTTCCACCCGGCGTCTATGCACCGGTCCTGCGGCCTCTTTCCGCTTCCATCCGCTGGGTCGCCGTCGCTGCCATTACGGGAAAAGGTGTTTCGCAGCGTCATCTTCGCACGGTGGCGGATTGGCAGATCAAACCCGCCTTGCTGGGTGTTGCCGGCGTTTCGCAGGTGGCGGTGTTCGGCGGCAAATCAAAAGATTATCAGTTTCGGCTCCGCCCCAATCGCCTCATCGCACTCCATCTGGGCCTCGGCGAAATCATCCGTGCGGCCAGCGGAGCCTCCGCCATTGCCGGTGAGGGATTCATAGATACACCCAATCAGCGAATTAATCTTCGCGCCCACGGACAGGCCCGCGATCTCTCCCGATTCGCCGGGACGGTGGTCGCGTGGCATGACGGCGCTCCTTTAACCCTCGGCGCTGTTTCCAAAGTCGTTGCCGGGCATCAGCCGATCATCGGTCAGTGTCATTTCGATGGAAAACCCGCCGTGCTCATGATGATCGGCATCGCGTATGGTGCCAATCTCCTCAGCACGAGTCGGCATGTGCAAAAAGTACTCGCAGGCTTCAAGACCGAACTGGCCAAAGTGCATATTCACGTCCATCCCAAAATTCTCGATTCGGCACAGATGGTGCATCTGGCCATGCACAATCTTCTCCATTCGCTTCTGATCGGGGCTGTGCTTGTCGCCATCGTGCTGCTTCTGTTTCTCGGGCACTGGCGCACCGCCCTGATTTCATGTATCGCGATTCCGATCTCATTCTGCTCGGCCATTATTATCCTTGTTCATCTCGGCCAGACGATCAATATCATGACGCTCGGCGGGCTGGCCATTGCCATCGGCGAAGTGGTGGATGATGCCGTGATCGATGTTGAAAACGTCACCCGCCGACTGCGCCTTAACCGGGCTGGCTCGGCGTCGATCCCAACCTGGCGCGTCGTTCTCAATGCCTCGCTTGAAATACGTACCTCCGTGGTCTACGCGACGATCGCCGTTCTGCTGGTCTTTATTCCCGTCTATTCGCTTGGCGGTATCGCAGGACGATTTTTCCGCCCGATGGCGCTGGCCTACATGGCCGCCGTCGGTTCATCGCTGGTTGTCGCCCTGACCCTCACACCCGTTCTGTCATGGACCCTGCTGGGCACGCCCAAAGTGGGGGATCAGGATGCCCGATTTGCAAAAGGTCTCAAATCCATCTACCGCCGCATTCTCGCGCCGCTGATCAGCCTTCCGGGCCTTGCCGTGGCGGCCGTGGTTGTTTCCATTCTTGCCGTCGGTTTTCTGGCCATGCGGATGAAAGCCGAATTCCTTCCCCGCCTTAACGAACAGAATTATGTCCTCCATCTGGCGCTGACCAGCGGGTCGTCCTTTGCGCAATCCATGGCCCTTGGTGATGCCGTCACCAGGCGACTGCTGAAAATGCCCGCCGTTGAGCAGGTTGAACAGCGCTGCGGCCGCGCCAATTACGGCGGCGATGTCTTGGGGCCGCAGTACAGCGAATTTATGATAAAAATAAAAACCCTCTCTCCGCGGCAGGCGCTCATCTTCCGTCATCAGATGCAGCGGCTCGTGAAGGAATTCCCCGGTGCGCTCATGTCCTTCAACAGCACCCTGACCGAGCGCATCAATGAAACACTCTCCGGCACCGGCGCACCCGTGGTATTACGTGTGATCGGCAATAATCTCGCCCACATTCAATCCGCCACGACCAAACTCACCGCTGCACTGCGAAAGGTGCCGGGGGCGGGAACGGTGGTCCCGCAGACACCCTGGTTTGCGCCGCGTATCAGCATTCGGCTTCGGCGCGGACGCCTGGCTCAATGGGGTCTTACTCCGCGGGCCGTGCTGGATCTCCTGCCCCTTGCTACCGATGGGTTAACGGTCGGGCACGTCTATCACGGGGTGCGCGTTCGGCCGGTCGTCTTGCGGCTGCCGGGTGTATATCGGCATTCAGTCTCCGCACTCCGGCATATGCCGGTCCCCACGCCACACGGATTTGTCCCTCTATCCGCCATCGCACGAATCCGTCAGACCGTCGGTTTTTACCGCATATCTCACTTTGATTCGCAGCGGGCGCAGATGATCAACATCCATCTGGCTCACACAACGGCCGGCGCATTTGTTGCCGCCGCCCGGGCCGCTATCCGGCATATCCACCTCCCTTTGGGAATTCATCTCCAGTTTGCCGGTTCCGCTGCCGCCCAACAGCGTGCCGCCTCCGAACTCCTTCAGCGCAGTCTGCTTGCCGCCCTGATCATCGTCATCATCCTCAACATCCCCTTCGGCTCATGGCCGCCGACACTCCTGCTGATCATTAATCTGCCGCTGGCGTTTCTCGGCGGACTTATCGCCATTTTCATCACCGGCCACAATCTTTCGCTCGGCGCTCTGGTCGGATTGGTGACCCTGATGGGAATCACCATGCGCAACGGCATCATGCTGCTGTCGCACTACCGTACGCTGGTTCTCGAAGAGAGCCGACCCTGGAATCGGGAGACCGCCGAGCTCGGCGCAACACACCGCCTGGCTCCGATCCTCATGACCGCCTCGGTGACGGCACTCGGGCTGCTGCTGTT
>DAHWIP010000073.1:0-7772 GCA_027344975.1 Phycisphaerae bacterium | reverse complement strand
CGTGCAGTGGCCCGATATAGGGCCACAATTTGCTTCGCCCACGATTGATGGTAAATACCGCCAGGGTTTTGCGGCCCTTGGTCAAATGAAGGAAATGAAAGCCGCTACCGCCGATAGAACGCATTCGGCCGTCAATAAAAATCTCCGCTTCGTTTCGGACTCCAGATAAATTCAGGATGTAATTCCCAGCTTTCGGAACGGTCATATGCGAGCGATACCATTCATAGGGCCCGGGATAACCGTCGGCCCCCATCTGTCTGGGATTGCTGCTCGCAAGCCAGGAGGAATCATTAAATTGGGTTGCGGCCGGCTGATCGTCAGCGCGCCAATACCATCTGCCCAGAGGAGGAGCCACGGGGATGGTGAACGTTGGAAACTCGACATGCTTCTCCGTTGGAGGCCCGCCGGGTGGCAGCAATCCGAGGGGAATCCCGGCCACATGGCTCAACATCGGCCGTTCAATATTCATCGTGAGTTCGCCTCTTGACAGGTGAGCATGGCCGATGAATCGGGGTCCCCAGGCGATATACCGAAGTCCGTGTTTTTTAATAATCCATGTGTAATGAGCCAGAGTATTGGACATCACAACGAGACGGAATTGGTGGCCGTCGCCAGTAATCTGATCGACATGCGGACTGCCGGATGTGAACTTGATGTTTTTCGAAAACTCCCCCGGGCGGATGGATATCCACCCTCTTGAGGCTTTGGCGTTTTTGGTATTCACCGTTTGAATCCGCACCAGTCCGGTGCTGCCGGGGTCGCCATACATGATAAGGGTGATGACACCGGGTTTCTGGCGAAAATATCCCAATACCCGTCCGCAGAGTGCACTGATCTTGAACTCTGAATTCAGCTTATAACTGAGAATCACAGGGATGGTGCGATTGGCCGGCAGAAGAATCTTGCCGCCGATTTGAGCTATTACCGTGCGCGGGCGCCGGGTGAAGTTGCGGAGAAAGACGATGGTCCCGGCCGATGATTCACGGGCGGCAATTCTGGCATTGGGAGCGAACTTCTCATATTCAGGGGTCACATCCTTACTGTCAGCGAGTACCGATTGGAAGCTGCGACCGAAATAATTCGCCTGCTTGTAATTATAGTAGCTGGGACGCAGATCACCCCCCTGCCCCACGGGGGCGCCGAAATCATAGCTGGCCTGAGTGGATTGATCGTTCCAGTGAGAGAAATTACTGCCGCCAATCGTCATATAGATGTTGTATCCGGCACCGCCGTCCGCAATGACATCCCACGGCGCCCGCACCATCACCATCCGCCGATGTGAGCCGACAGGCCATTCGCCGTACTGAGAAAACCAACCCGACCACATTTCCGAGGTAAACCAGGGTGTTTTCGCATCGGCGTGATTAAAAGGGCGTTTACCAGCCGGGTCCGGCCCGTGATGCTGACCGCTGAAGAACATCGGAACATCGACCCCCCATTTTATGCATTCATGGTAGAAAAATTTATAGTAATGATTCGGCAATACCGCGCCCCACCCCTGCGGGTCTTCATTATCCAATTGCATCATGATAATTGGCCCGCCATCGGTTACCTGAAGAGGGACCAGCATCGGGAGTAATTTGTTGTAATATTGGCGTATGGCGTCGAGGAACGGCGCATCGCCCCTCCTTACTGATAGTCCGGGGATAAAACGCAGCCATACAGGATAGCCGCCCGAATCCCACTCTGCAGTGTCGTAAGGGCCGATTCGCAGCATGACATAAAAGCCCATCTTCTGGGCCAGTTTCACGAATGCCACAATGTTGTGGCGTCCGTGGAAATTAAATTGCCCTTCGCGCGGCTCCTGATAATTCCAGAATATATAGGTGGAGATGCAGTTGAATCCAGCACGCTTCATCTTTTCCATTCTGTCGGCCCACATGGAGCGTGGGATTCGAGGATAGTGCAGCGAACCGGAAACAACAAATACCCTTTTGCCGTTGATGACGAAGCCCTTGCCATCGATTCGGATTTTTGATGCGACGGACTTGGGTGGAGGAAACATCGATGCTCGGGCGGCGGACGGGGAAAAGAGAACCGCAATCAGAATCATGGGCCGCAAAATCAAGTATCGTCCGAATATGCTGGTCGACCGTGGCCGATTTTTCACCACAAATGTCCGGTCAACATCCGCTTTGCGATAACGGATATCCATTGGAGAGCCTGAAACCTTTCTGCGCCCGATTGCCTTAAACATCACACGGGCCTCGCCGGCCATGTTATATCAGTTCTTCACGTTCACCAAAGCGATTTGTTTCGCCCTTGAGGCCCATAGATGGCGAAATTCAGAGTAGTGTGCTGTCGTCCGGATGGAGAAATCAATGAGTCCCCGTCAATGGTAGATGTGCCGATGCGATCATTGTAAGATAATTGATACAAGGCAGGCACCGAAATTGAGCGATCAAACCACCACGTCCGATTCTCGAAACTTTTCCTCCATGGCGCTGCGGGTCTATTCACTTCTCACCCGTGGGCAGTTCTCGGATGCCGCCAGCCTCGTCAAACGACAACTGTCACAGATGGCACCGGAGCAGGTCCACTTGAAAATTATGCTACCTGCAGTCGGGCTGGCGGGATCAAAGGCAACATTGGGAGAGATTACCCTTGAATCGGCAAAGATCATATTCTCTGATTTTGACAGACTCCTTGATCTGTGTCGAAGTGCAATGAAACGGCAGAACCCATTGGGATTGGAGATGCATGCCGTGAGCCTGCCCGGTGAATTGCATGGCGCAGGTCTGAAAGTGATCTGTGATTGGCTCTGGCGTGACGGATGGGATACATATCTGGATCATTGCGGGGCCGATGAAAAAGTTCTTGCCGCGCGCCTGCTGAAAAAGCCGCATCATATGGTGGCTATTTCCTGTTCCACACCTCGGCAGGCGACAGCCGCCCGTCGGCTGATCCGCCATTTGCGGCGCGGCAGTTTTGCAGGGTCGATCTGGATCGGCGGAATGGCGATCAACGCGTTTCCCGCGCTTTATGAACGCAGCGGAGCGGACCACACAGCGCCGGACATCGTCCGATTTACGCGTGAACTGGCGACTGAGTTTGGATACTCAACCGCCACCCCCCCTTATCTCTGATCGCGCCAGCGGCGTTGGGGGGCGATTCTGGCGATAAGTTCAACCTCAACGGCCGCGTTGAGCGGTAGCGCATTGACACCGACGGCGGCGCGCGCATGTCGGCCGAGATCACCGAAAATTTCCACCAACAGATCACTGGCCCCGTTGGCGATCTGGGGTTGGCCATAAAAATCGTTTTCCGACTGGACGAACACCCCCACACGCAGGATTTTCACCAAACGGCCCCAGTTGCCATCGAGTGCGGAAGTTTTCAGGACAGATAGACCGTTCACCAGCGCCAGCCTTGCCGCCTCCTGACCTTCGGTTGGAGATAAATCGCGGGGGATTCTGCCGCAGTACTTTACTTTACCATCTTTGGATGGTAACTGCCCGCTGATAAAGACCAGATATTCGGATAACACACACGGCAGATAGCTTGCCACGGGCTTGGGCGGCTCCGGCAGAACAATCCCAAGTCGGGTGAGGTTCAGTTCAATCTGGGTGGGATCTGCCATCTGATTTCATCGAATGTGACGCCTGCAGCACGGTCTGCCTTGGGGCATGTGTCCCCAAGGCAGCCGCTGCAATTTCAGTGACGAATGGCCTTGGCAATGATGTGTGCCATGATGGCTTCACCTTTGATGTTTGGATGCACGCCATCGCGATCATAATACTTCGGAATGCCCGGCAACTTGGCGAAAACATTAATAATCGGCGTGTGGGTGACGTGGGCGGCCTTGGTAATAGCCGGGATGACACCGCGAACCAGATTTGCCTCAATAATGTGATAGGACGGCTTGAGAATTTTGGGTGGGTAGCAGATGTAAACTTTCGGGTGAGTCGGCAGCTTCTTGAAAAGATGAATCATGGATATGGTATTGGCTTCAAAATCCTTACCATGTTTATCCCAATTCCATGGCTTGGTGTCGTTGGTGCCGAGCATGATGATGACGATATTCGGTTTGAAGTGAATCGCCCATTTGAATTGGGCTGTTTTCCAATAGGGAATATCGCCTTTCTTCAACATGGTTGCGCCCGAGTGCCCGCAATTCAACGTCTTGTACCGATGGCCGAGGATACGACCGAGTACAACCGGCCAGGCATTGTGCAGCCGCTTGGGAACAATTCCAAAAGTGATGCTATCACCAACGCATGAAATACGAATTGGAGCCGCCGACGCAAACGACGTTCCCCCAAGAACGATGGCGAGTAATACCAAAAGGGCGGCCGATTTTCCCAAACCTCGATTGATCACCATGATGAGACTCCAGTTAGAAAATCCAAAACAACTTCATTTATTGGGTTTAGTTTACCACAGGGCTCTATGTCTTGGCAATTATCAATGAGAGTGCCTTCCAAATGGGCGAGTCAATTAGTCGGCGAGTTGTAACCGGCGCTGGTGGGTGAACATGGCTTTGGAACACCCGATGACCTCCGCGATTGCATCATCGGTCATCCCGGCGGTCAGCATGGCGGCAATCAGCAGACTGCGCCCTTTGGTAATTCTGCGTGGCTCATTCAGATACCGGTACGGCGCACAGCGATACCGTTCCGCAACCTCGCTCTGCGAGGGCTTGAGACCAACACGCTGCGTACGCCAGATTGGTATCGGTCGTCGGCGCTGCCAAGAGATATGCAGTGGATTTTTCCGGCTCCACGCAGGATAACGTGAAATCATGCGGTCAAGCGCGGCCACGCTTGCGGCGTGAAGATTGTTCATCAATGCATCCACGACCAGCGAAGGGCCGCTGATCAATTCTCCATCCTGTATCTCCGTCGGCCCCCCACCGGAGGGATGACCATTTCCTGCGGCAACGGCGATGGATCGGAGTAAAATCCCGCCGTAGCTCACTCGGTTGCCAAAGCACAGGTCAATTCCTTTGAAGCTGCCGCCGCGAAAGCCGCTACCATGGCGATGTAGGTACCAGACTCCCGGATTTTTCTGCAGAGGATGGCCGTGCACAAAGGGATCAGGATGCTGCGGAGAGTGGTAATAAAATTCTATTTCGGAAAGCCGGTAGGTCACCTCGCCGACTTGAAGCGTGCAACCGTTGAGGAACCTCTCGGCCAGCCGGTCAAACCATTCTGCGGTTGAGGTACCGCGGGCCCGGCGGCCTGCAGACAAAAAATCATCCCACGGCGTTTCGGCCATGAATTTTCAACCCCTCGCATGATCCCGGCCGGTTTATTCGGAAAATATCCGCCAGCGCAGGCTCTGGGTTGCATTCGGGGTGGCGTCAGGCAAATTGCCGCAGAAAACGTACATCATTCTGGAAAAGATCGCGAATATCGGCAATTCCATGCCGGCGCATGACAATTCGCTCGATGCCGAGACCGAACGCAAATCCGGAGTATATCTGCGGATCAATCCCCACCGCACTCAAGACGTTCGGATCCACCATACCGCACCCGCCAAGTTCTACCCAACGGGATGAACCACCGGCAGATGTGAATTGTATGTCGAATTCAGCGCTCGGCTCGGTGAAGGGGAAAAAGCTTGGGCGAAAGCGCGTCCGAACCGAATCGCCGAAGAAAGCCCGCGCGAAAAGGTCGATGCATGTTTTGAGGTCCACCATCGTGACGTTTTTGTCCACGTACAAACCTTCGAGCTGATGGAACATGAAGGAGTGCGTGGCATCGACAGTATCGGGACGATAGACCCGGCCGGGTGCGATGATCCGCACTGGTGGCTTGTGCGATTCCAGCACGCGAATCTGAACGCTGCTGGTTTGCGACCGGAGCATCAGCGGCGGCTCATCCGGTTTCAGATCAAGGTAAAAATTATCGAGCGGATGCCGGGCGGGATGATCGGGGGGTACATTGAGGGCTTCAAAATTGTGAAATTCATCTTCCAGTTCCGGTCCATCCGCGACGGAATACCCCATCTGGGAAAACAGATCGATCAGATCATCGATAGTCTGCTGAATAAGATGCAGGCAACCGGGCCGATAGGAATCGTGCAAAATACGCCCCGGCTCGGTGACATCCACCCCCTTGACAGCGGCCGGTTGAGATTCCAGTTCGCTTTTGCGTCTTTCAAACGCTTCGGTGATGGTCTGTTTGACTGCGTTGAGCGACTGGCCGTAGGTGCGTTTCTGCTCCGCCGGAATTTGTTTGATATGGTCGCTGGCCTGCTTAAGCAGCCCCTTGGCACCGAGATACTTGATTCTGAAGGATTCAAGTTGCTCGGCCGTTTGAACCGCTGTCATTTCCGCCTGAGCGGCATTGACCAGTTCCGTGAGATCCATCGTCAAAAAGCTCCGCAACTGAGCCGGTGAATTGAAGCATCAATCCAACAAAATTTCGCCATTGACCGGACCATTTCGCCTTCGTCGAGGGGGGCCATGATTACCCTTGGATCAAGGGCATTCAGGCAATACCGAGGGCCTCTTTGGCCTTGGCGGCGATGGCGTCGAAGGCTGCCGGATCGCAAATGGCGATTTCGCTCAGGCTTTTGCGGTTGAGCGTAATATTGGCTTTGGCCAAACCGGCAATCAACTGGCTGTAGCGCAGGCCGCGCATGGTAGCTGCGGCATTGAGCCGAGTAATCCACAGTGCCCGATAGTCGCGCTTCTTTTCTTTGCGGCCACTGAACCGATTCGCACCGGCGCGCAGCAATGTTTCGTGCGCTGTTTTATACAGTTTACTCCGGCCGCCAACAAACCCTTTGGCTCGTTTCAGAAGCCGTTTGTGTCGCTGTTTTCTGGCTGCACCAATTCTAACTCGTGGCATGATGTAATATCCTCAAATATCGCAAATAAGCAAACTTAAATTTGCACTCAAGCCCGCCGATCCAAACGCTTCTAATCTGCCATCAACCTGCATTTCGAGACCACTTGGAAGGCGACGCCATCCAAGGTGCGTCAGCGGGCGTTGCGTCCGAGCAGTGTGACCATCTTATCGGCATACGGCCCGGTGATGGTGGTCGTTCCACGCAACCGCCGTTTCCGGTTACCGGACTTTCCGCTCTGCAGGTGACCTTTGTTATGCTTGTGGAACTTTACCTTACCACGAGCGGTAACTTTAACTCGCTTTTTAATACCCTTGTGGGTTTTTGCCTTGGGCACTTTGCACTCCGCCTTCGTCATCGCACCGAAATCCCGGCGCACGGTTCCACCTCCGCTTGGAGCCACTTCGGCCTGCGGCGGTCGGTTGACCAAAGCCCGGTATTGTAATCGGCTTTCGCCAAGTCGTCCAACCCAGATGAAATCGCGCAGCGGCCGGGCTTGCATCCGATGCGGCTTGCTTCAGGGTATGAATGGACGGGTAAGACGCTATCTGAAATCGCAGCGGCGATCAATGCATGCCGGCCATGCGGGCGTAGCGGCGGGCGGCGGAAAGCATGTACCGATTCGCCCGATACACCGTGCTGTCAACCGCTTTCATCGCCCGGGCCACATCCGCCGCAGCGGCCAGATAGCTTTTCGCATTGGCATTCAGCGCCATTCCCAATCGCGCCGTCCGCAACGCGCGGTTCACATGCCCCGAGAGCAGCAGCAGGTTCATCTTCTCCGTCAGATCCCACTGCGATGTGCCATGAATCTGCTTCAGCGCCGCCTCATACGGCTTGGCATTGATCTTGATCAGCGTAAGCACCTTGCATGATACTCCCGCCTTGCCCGCACCCGCCATCTGCTCATTGATAAACAGCTTAATCAGTTTATTCCCGCCCGGATATTTCTTCTGCAGACATTCCTGCAGCAACAA
>DAHWIP010000072.1:0-7867 GCA_027344975.1 Phycisphaerae bacterium | reverse complement strand
CATGGCCCACACGTGAGATGATAATCGCCAGTGTCTTGGCGTGAACCGATTGGTCCAGATCCATCAATCCCATGTGCAGGCGGCTCTCCGCCGCCGCCTGATCGGCCCATCCGTGCACCCCCTGCGTGGAGATAAATATTTTCATCACCGGCAGCAGCGTCGCAATTCCCGAAGCGTAGGAAAGCCCCACACCCAGGGCGCAGAGCAGCCCCAGTACAACTCGCCAGCGATACGGCCAGACACCCTCTAAAACTCTCAGCAGTGGTTTCATCAGTTCCTCTGATCGCGGCATTTCCGCCCCGCGATCTCAAACCATTTAACATACCACCAAATTATGCTCTTGACATGAGTATCAAATAGCGCAGCGACGGACTCGAAGCCAACGGGCTCGATATAACGCGACGGGCATGTTGTGAATTCTTTCAGGTGCTGTGGTTTACGCTCGGCAGGTTCCATGCGCACAAAGATTGCGCATTCCGATTGCCGCTCTGACGAGGGCAACGGGATATTTCGGCATCCGTGAGAGGAAATTCTACTTCTCAGAGAGTGCTGTCACGCGGTCCGGCATGGTCGTGAAACCTCTACATCAGTGGTTTTCAATTTAATAACCAAGGCTCTGAGTGTATCGGATTTGATCCTTGCGGATCGGGCTGCGATCCTGCTCGCTGTGTAAACCAAAAGACTGCGTGTGGATTGCAGTTTCGGGCGGCGAGAGCAGGTATTTCCAGCAGCGGATACCGAGCCGACAGCAACTTCCAGGCGGCGGCTCATCTGCATCAGCTCTTAGAACCGTGCGGAGCGCAAAAGGAGGGCGACAACGGCCCAAAGCCGATATCGCCCTCGCGTTTTATTTCGCCGTCAAAAATGAAAGGTTATTTTTTCTTATCTTTGTATGGCGAAACATGGCGAAGTTTGCCACGGCGTGGTTTGATGGTCACGCAGCCTTTGCCTTCATCGATATCGACGTAGTCGCCGGATTCGATACCGAGTTTGCGGCGCATCCAGATCGGGATGGTAACTTGGCCATGCTGGTTGATTTTTGGCATTTGGGTGCTCCTTATAAAAGCCTACAACTCAAGCCATATTCGAATTGTACAGAAACATTATGCAAAGGGCAAATGAAAATTAAATAAGGTCTCCCCGCGAAACCGCGTTATGCAATTTTCACCACGGCACGTGGGAGATTTATTCGCTTTTTGATATTTTTGGGCGCTGAAAAATATACTTGCTGTCATGGTGCCCGGGTTGAAGATGATCAGTCATCCTCGTCTTCATCCTCATGATGGTGATTGTTCACCTCGGCTGCACGCGAATTCTGACCGCGTTCAAGCTGGCGGGCATATTCAATGCAATACTTGGCCCATGGCTTGGCTTCGAGCCGGGCGCGGCCGATCGGCTTGCCGGTCGCCACGCAGATGCCGAAAGTGCCGTTATCAACGCGTTCAATGGCTTCGTGAATTTCACGCAGCGTCTGGCGTTCGCTCTCCAACAGGCCCAGCGTAAATTCCTGTTCAAAATTATCGCTTCCGACATCCGCCATGTGAATCGGACTCGATGAGTGGCCGCCGTCAGAATTAAACGCGTGGCTTTCCATGGATCCCATATCGCCGAGCAATTCACGCCGCTTTTCGAGCAGCAATCCACGAAAATATTCCAAATCGGCCGGGGTAAGTTTGGGTTCCTCCGCCGCGACGGTCGGAGTCGTCGAGCCGGCTTTCGGCGTCTTGGACGGTATCGCAGGTTTATTCATTTTATTCTGTTTTTTGGCCGTTCCAGCGGTAGCAGTTGATTTCGCCTTGCGGCTCGAGGCAGGTGCCGAAGCTGCTCGGCGAACCATCGCCACCGTCCGCGTCTTGACGCCAGATTTCGCCTTGTTCGTCCCAATCGGTTTGCTCTTCTTGGCGGTTGCCGACCGGGTGGAGGATCGCTTCTTCGTCTTGGTTGCGGATATCCGAGACTTTACTTTCCGAACCGCAACCGCCCGCTTTGAACCGTTCTTCTTCTTGGACGCAGCACCCGTCGCCTTTTTTGCGGACGCCGCCACCGATTTTTTATTCAGTTTTTTACGCTTCGACGAGGTTTTTTGTGAGGCCATTGATACTCCAAACATATCGCTTCACTTTGCCGCTCTCAAACCCCAGATTGCCGCAAATCGGGGAAAAAATGCCCGATTGATCTGCAGCGCACCTCAAGGTCGCTATCTTCTCCCACCCATGGGTACAGAACATTCAGAATATCGACAAATTCACGTTAAGTCAATTATTCTCGGGTATTACTTTCGGCGAACGAGCCGCATCAGAGTTTATTCGATAACGCGAATGTTCGGCTCTTAGTTTAAGAACCCAACTTGATCGCCAACCCGTTCCCGCCCCCTCATTTATGCCCACCTTTCAAGCCAAAAATCAAATCTGCAAGGATTTGACGAGAATGGCGGTTCACACTTAAAGCGTTTTTAAGATACGTCATCGGCACCGGAGGTATCTTGAATTCCAGAGCCGCCTTGTCCAGTTGGATCTGCCACGAATAATCCGTGTACATCAGCAACAGATATAGACGCTGAAATTTTGCCCCGCTTGAAGTAAGCAGCTTATGCGCATCGGCCGAGCTTTCCAACTTGTCCGCAGCACCAAATAAACCCGGCCGATGGTGCGGCCGCAGTCGCAGATGATGTTCCCGTGCCCATTGTTGCAGTTCGCTGAGCAATTTATTCTGGCTTTGCGCCATGTAGTGATTAAATTTTGCCGCCGCTGGCGATAACCCCTTAAACCCCGCCAGCAGGCTCAGTTGGCATTTGTCATGGCTCGCCTGAGCCAAATCCCCAAGCACAACGGCCAGAGCCGGCACCACAGGCCGCTTTGCCGCAGCCCGATTGGCAACTTGCGTTACGCCCGGTTCAATGGTCTCGCTCGAACAGCCCGCCAACCCCGATATCGTTGACACGCCGATCATCACTACGGCAACAGAAACAAGCCGCCGAGGACCGGCCCCTCCACCAAATATCACGGCGGGGTGTGGCATATCCATTTCCCCCTCAGGGCATCACTTTCACCGGTTTGCGGAACAGGCGGTCCAAGGTGTATTCGCCCGGCCCAAGAAGCCCCATGCTGATAACCACCAGCAGCAGGGTGAGCGGATATTCGCAACCGGGATAAGGCTTATTGGTCACGCCAAAGCCGTTCGGCGCGGTCATGATCACCGCCACCAGCATATTAAATGCCAGCGGGATGGAAATCAGTCGCAGGCCGGTCCCCACCAGGAAGATCAGACCGCCAAAAAATTCCGCGCACCCTGAAAGGATAGCACTCTCCAGCGGCATCGGGACATGTTTGGCCGCCAGAAATTTGGCAAACTGATGATAATCGGGACCGCCGAATGCCCCGAAAAGTTTCTGCGATCCGTGATAAAGAAACACCATCGCGATGGCGATGCGAATGATCAGCAGCGCCAAACTCTGGAATGCGGAATAATTAATCGTCCGGGCCATCACAAACTCCTTATTTCTGCAGGAAAATAGTAACCCACCTCATGCCGGTGACAAGCCGACAGCCTGAAGCGCCGCCCGGACGACCGCCCGATTTGACTCGGCGATCTCGCAGAGGGGCAGGCGCAATTCGCCACTGTCGCGACCCACCATCTGCATGGCCGCCTTGATCGGTATCGGGTTGGTTTCAATAAATAATGCCCGACATAGGGCAAAAAGCTTGTGGTGGATCGTACGTGCCCCCGAAAAATCCCCCGCAGCGGCCAGTTTGACCAGCGATACCACCATCTCCGGCACGATATTCGACGCAACGCTCACAACACCTTTGGCCCCGACCGCCATCATCGGCAGCGTCAGGGAATCATCACCCGAGAGTACCGTAAGCCCGGCGCCCACTGCTTCACTTGTCATATCCAGATTACCGGCCGCATCTTTGACCGCGACGATATTTTTGCATTCACTCGTCAGGCGTTTCATGGTACTGACCGTCATCGTCACGTTGGTTCGCCCCGGGATGTTGTAAAGCACAATCGGAATATCCACCTGCCGGGCAATCGCCGTAAAGTGGCGTACAAGCCCTTCCTGCGTCGGTTTGTTGTAATACGGATTCACCAGAAGCGCCGCGTCGGCGCCCGACGCTTTGGCATGTGCGGTAAGCTCGATGGCCTCTGCCGTGCTGTTGGACCCCGTGCCGGCGATCACTTTCACACCGGTTCCGCGAGCTAACGCAACCGCCACTTCTATTACCCGCCGATGTTCCTCGTGCGAGAGCGTCGGCGATTCACCCGTAGTCCCGACGGGCACGATACCCGTAACCCCCGCATCCACCTGCGCCTTGATCTGCCGCCCAAAGGCGGCTTCATCCACCCGGTCATTCTTAAATGGGGTGATCAGGGCGGTGAAAGTTCCCGAAAACATATGGCCAACTCCTTGAAACTCAGGACTCGATTAACTCGCGCATCTGCCGTACCGCCTCACGCAAGCCAATAAATACGCTGCGACTGATGATGGAGTGCCCGATGTGCAATTCCGCCATGTGCGGCAGAGCGGCCACCGGTTTCACATTTTCATAATTCAGGCCATGACCGGCATTAAGCTGCATCCCCTGATTAACCACTTCCTCCGCTGCCTGCCGCAGGCGATCCAGTTCGCTCGGCCGCCGCCGCCCGTCAGCAAGTGAATACGGGCCGGTATGAAGCTCACAGACATCAAATCCTGCCTCCGCCGCAGCGCGAACCTGATCGATATCCGCATCAATAAATGCGCTGGCGACGATTCCCTTTTTCTTCAGCGGTGCGATAAATTGACGCAGAGATCCGCACTGTCCCTTGACGTTGAGTCCCCCTTCGGTTGTCACTTCGCTCCGTTTCTCCGGCACCAGCGTGATCATCTGCGGTATGACCTCCATGGCAACGCGCCGGATCTCCGTCACCGCCGCCATTTCCAAATTCAGCGGCACCTGCACCGCCGGCCGCAGCCGCCGCACATCATCATCGTTGATGTGCCGCCGATCCTCCCGCAGGTGGACCGTGATCAGGCTCGCTCCGCCGAGCTGCGCTTCAACAGCCGCCCACACCGGATCCGGCTCAACACCACGGCGTGCCTGCCGAATGGTCGCCACATGATCGATATTCACACCCAATAAAGGCACAATTCATCCTTCATGATAAAAAATTCAGCCCATCATGGCCGAATTTGCATTACGCCGAAGCGGCAGCACCCTGCCTGAGCCGTTTCACCACCGCCGCGTCGCGCGCGGACAATTCTGGAAATTCCGGATCGCTGCCGACATCCGGCCGCCGCTTCCACGAGCGGGCGCAGCTTGGATACAGCCCGCGCGTATCCACCATTCGAATCTGCCACTGCGAGCCGGTTTCAATTCGATGAAATCCGGCGCCGAGCGCATCTTCAATCTCCGGCCCATATAACCGCGCCAAATTCTGCGACGCTTCGTCAGGCGGCGCCACAATCACCGCTTCGGAATCCAGCGGGTTCCCAAGCCCGATCGTCCTTTTGAGTTCGTCCAGCTGCTTGTTGCCACTTTCAATCAGTTCCATCCACTGCGGCCACGGCTCCAGGGCGGCATTCTCCGCATGCATATGCGTGGAGAAACTCACACAATGCACCGACGCCGGTGCCTTGTCCATCCCCCGCAGTTGGCGTACCGACTGCCACACCTCGTCCGCCGTGAAGACCAGAACTGGGGCGGATAGCTCCACCAGCGACCGCAGCAGCAGAAAACAGATGTGCTGAGATGCCCGCCGTCGGGGCGAATCCGGCAAATCGCAGTAAAGCCGGTCTTTGATCGCCTTGGCGTAAAGGGCGGAGATATCCACATTGCAAAATTCATAGATATTCCGGAACACGCGGTGAAAATCATAATTTTCATACGCGGCATGCGTGTCGCGCTCCAGTTGGTCCAGCCGACCAAGCATCCACATATCAATGCTCTGTGGCGCGGGCGGCACCGCGTGGCGCTCCGGATCAAAATCGTAGAGATTGCCCAGCAGATAGCGGAATGTGTTGCGTATCTTTCGATACGCCTCGCCAATGCGTGCCAGCAGTTCCTTTGAACACGGCATGTCATTTTGATAGTCCACGCTCGCCACCCACAGCCGCAGCACGTCGGCACCATGTTCCTTGAGCGCATCCGATACCTTAATATCATTCCCCGCGCTCTTGGACATCTTGCGACCCTGACCGTCCACGATAAATCCGTGCGTCAGTACGGCCTTGAACGGCGGCGTATCCCGATATCCCGCCGCCTCCAGAAGCGTCGATTGAAACCACCCGCGATGCTGATCCGAACCCTCAAGATACAGATCCGCCCCGTACCCCAGATGCGGATGCGTCCCCTCCAGCACCGCACGATGCGATGCCCCGGATTCAAACCACACATCCAGAATATCGCTCCCCTTACGCAGCGATGCCGTGATAAATTCATGGCCGGCCTTCGTCCCCGCGTCCGGCGTCAGGGCTTCATCGCACCAGCGATCTGTCCCAAGAATCTTCTCCGGTGAATCGGTATACCAACTATCCGCCCCATGGAGGCCGATATATTCCGCGACGCGGGCCGTCGATCGGGCGGTTAAAAGAATATGACCGTCCGGATCGGTGAACGCGGGGATTGGAACTCCCCACGACCGCTGCCGCGAAATACACCAATCCGGCCGCGTGGCAAGCATGCCGCTGATACGTGACTTTCCCCACGCCGGTATCCACTGCACCTGATCAATAAAGTTTTCAGCCTGACGCACCAGCGGGCTTTCATGCGATGCACGCACAAACCACTGCTCGGTGGCGCGGAAGATGATCGCCCGGCGGCATCGCCAGCAATGCGGATAACTGTGTTCAATGATATTTTCCGCAATCAGCAATCGGCTGTTCTTGAGATGCTCAATGATCTTCGCCCCGGCATCCCAGATCAATTCACCGCGAAGAAACTCGGGAGCGCTCTGGTCATAACGCCCATCCGGCAATACCGGCGAATAAATTTCCAGGCCATACTGCTTTCCGGTGGCATAATCCTCCGCGCCATGGCCGGGGGCGGTGTGCACAAGTCCCGTACCATCCTCCAGCGTTACATAATCAGCGTACACCAGCGGGCACCTGCGTGCCGTATCCAGCGGATGCTGATATTGGATCGCGCAATCGGCAAGCTCCTCTCCCGAGATCGGCTCGCCAACAAGGCGATATTCCGCCTGCAGCGGCCCATGGGCAGCCGCATGAATCGTCGCCTCCATCCGCTCCTGTGCCACGATGAGCGCTGGAAATTCCCTGCGGGAATCCGCCAAGCATACATACATGTTTTTCGGCCCGGCCGCCACCGCCCGATTTGCCGGCAGCGTCCATGGCGTGGTCGTCCAGATGAGATAACCGGCGGCAGGGGG
This sequence comes from Phycisphaerae bacterium, assembly GCA_027344975.1. Classification (GTDB taxonomy): domain Bacteria; phylum Planctomycetota; class Phycisphaerae; order WQYP01; family WQYP01; genus JAJZGD01. The sequence continues at coordinate 496 of DAHWIP010000072.1, read as the reverse complement.
GCGGGGACCGAATTGCGCCGGCCAATTCCCCGTCGCTAAATCCATGCTAAAGGCGACAAATACACTGGTGGATTTGTGCGGGCCATACTCAAGTTCCGCCTCCGCCAGCGCCGTCTGATCATACGTGCACCAGTGCACCGGCCGCCGCTGCCGGAAAACCAGATCGCGCTGCAGCAGATCCGCCAGAACCTCCAGCACCCCTTTTTCATACGCCGGGCTCAGTGTCAGGTACGGGTGTTCAAAATCCCCCAGTACGCCCAGCCGTTGAAATGATTTCGACTGCTGACCCACAAATTTCATGGCATAATCGCGGCAAAGCTTCCGCACTTCCGATGGAGGCATGGCCTTGAGTTTCGGCCCCAATTCCTTCTGCACGGCACTTTCAATCGGCAAACCGTGGCAGTCCCACCCCGGCACATATTCGCAGTCAAACCCCGCCATGGTGCGGTATTTCACGATGATGTCCTTGAGCACCTTATTGATCAGGTGTCCCATG
>DAHWIP010000071.1:0-7873 GCA_027344975.1 Phycisphaerae bacterium | reverse complement strand
CGGGTGCGGCAACCAGCAAAGCCGTCACTTTTATCGCCCGGTGAAGCGGTCGAAAATCTTTACCGGACGGTTTCCCGCGATTCCGCGGCGACCGCGATGCCGTTCGCACCCGATATTCCGCAGCCCTGAGTCGCGGCGGTCGGGCCCGCCGCGACGAGAGTTCAGATGGGCGGTGGAAGGTTCATAGACAAGCACGGTAAGCAGATCGCTCCGCTGACGATATGCCCGCCGTGCTGAACGAAGAGTGCCCTTTGAGAGCCTGTTACTGCCAGAAATAGATGCCGGCGGTCAGGAGGCGGCATTGCATCTGTGAGGCGTTCTTCCAGACGACATGCCCATCGTTGTAGAGCACGTTGCCGCCGGTTACATCATGATCTCCTCCATTAAAATGATTGGAGAAGTAGTACCATGTCTCGCCGGAGGAGACTGTAATATCCGAGGCCAAAATCGTATTGTCCCCCGATATCGGGGACTGGGCAAAGCCATTGGGCACAGAGGCAAAGCTCAATTCAGGCTGCAAGGTGGTGGGGTTGATCACGGTGCTCCTGGTCATGGGATTAAATGTCCCATCCCCATTATTTGAACCTTCTGAGAGTCCGTAGTAATAGCAATAACCCAGGAAAACGTATTCGTAATTCGGTGGCCCGTTCGGCTTGCCGAGGTTACCAATGCAAATTTCCGGGTGGGCCGTGGGGGTGAAGTAAGTCCCCTCCGGGCAATAAAAGACGGTGCCATTGGTGATTGTTTTTGTGAAGTAGAGGAGGCCCAGTCCCCACGGAGTGAAATAGTTCACCCCGAAATTACCGGGGGTATGCCAGCCATCTAACCCCCCAAAGGCCCAGTTCCCTTTTGCCCACTGAGTTTGAGGTGCACCCGTCGGCATGGTCCCGCGGAAGTTACCGGCATACACGCGACAACCCTGTCCGAGCGTGAGAAGATTTGATGAACAGACAATTCGCAATGCATCGTGTCGGGCTCTGACAAGGGATGGAATCAGGATCGAGATCAGGAGTGCGATGATCGAAATCACCACCAGCAGTTCCACCAGCGTGAAGCCGGTACGGCCAGTCCCGTTGGCCCGAGCTTGCCGAATAAGCCTTGGTGCAAAATTTGATTGATGAGGAATATGAACGCCGTACATGTGTAACACTCCTTCAAACAGAGGGCACATCGACATACACCACTGCGGCACCCGACAGCTAACCGCCTGTGTAGTTCACATCCGTGAAACTATCGGGCATTCCATAGAACTACGAACTCGCGCCTGTCACGAAACGCATCGATTCTGAGTTGAGAATCTCTCGTGACGACTCTGATTCTATCAGGCAGGAAAAATATTGCAAACTAAAATTCTGTAAAAATTGCTGGAGCGGTATTTGCGGGTGCGGCAACCAGCAAAGCCGTCACTTTTATCGCCCGGTGAAGCGGTCGAAAATCTTTACCGGACGGTTTCCCGCGATTCCGCGGCGACCGCGATGCCGTTCGCACCCGATATTCCGCAGCCCTGAGTCGCGGCGGTCGGGCCCGCCGCGACGAGAGTTCAGATGGGCGGTGGAAGGTTCATAGACAAGCACGGTAAGCAGATCGCTCCGCTGACGATATGCCCGCCGTGCTGAACGAAGAGTGCCCTTTGAGAGCCTGTTACTGCCAGAAATAGATGCCGGCGGTCAGGAGGCGGCATTGCATCTGTGAGGCGTTCTTCCAGACGACATGCCCATCGTTGTAGAGCACGTTGCCGCCGGTTACATCATGATCTCCTCCATTAAAATGATTGGAGAAGTAGTACCATGTCTCGCCGGAGGAGACTGTAATATCCGAGGCCAAAATCGTATTGTCCCCCGATATCGGGGACTGGGCAAAGCCATTGGGCACAGAGGCAAAGCTCAATTCAGGCTGCAAGGTGGTGGGGTTGATCACGGTGCTCCTGGTCATGGGATTAAATGTCCCATCCCCATTATTTGAACCTTCTGAGAGTCCGTAGTAATAGCAATAACCCAGGAAAACGTATTCGTAATTCGGTGGCCCGTTCGGCTTGCCGAGGTTACCAATGCAAATTTCCGGGTGGGCCGTGGGGGTGAAGTAAGTCCCCTCCGGGCAATAAAAGACGGTGCCATTGGTGATTGTTTTTGTGAAGTAGAGGAGGCCCAGTCCCCACGGAGTGAAATAGTTCACCCCGAAATTACCGGGGGTATGCCAGCCATCTAACCCCCCAAAGGCCCAGTTCCCTTTTGCCCACTGAGTTTGAGGTGCACCCGTCGGCATGGTCCCGCGGAAGTTACCGGCATACACGCGACAACCCTGTCCGAGCGTGAGAAGATTTGATGAACAGACAATTCGCAATGCATCGTGTCGGGCTCTGACAAGGGATGGAATCAGGATCGAGATCAGGAGTGCGATGATCGAAATCACCACCAGCAGTTCCACCAGCGTGAAGCCGGTACGGCCAGTCCCGTTGGCCCGAGCTTGCCGAATAAGCCTTGGTGCAAAATTTGATTGATGAGGAATATGAACGCCGTACATGTGTAACACTCCTTCAAACAGAGGGCACATCGACATACACCACTGCGGCACCCGACAGCTAACCGCCTGTGTAGTTCACATCCGTGAAACTATCGGGCATTCCAAGCAATGAGTAACGCGCGCCTGTCACGAAGAGCATCGATTCTAAGTCGGGAATCTTTCGTCACATTTTTGAGTATATCAGGCAGGAAAAAGATTGCCAACTAAAATTCTGTAAAAATCTCTGGAGCGGTATTTGCGGGTGCGGCAACCAGCAAAGCCGTCACTTTTATCGCCCGGTGAAGCGGTCGAAAATCTTTACCGGACGGTTTCCCGTGATTCCTCGCTGGCCTTGATGATTGAAGCGCATCGCAGGCCGGGCCGGCGAAACAGTTCGGGTGGTTAGAATCCAGTTGCGACGTTAAGAACGCGGAGCGTACCGGCCTTGATGGGGGCAGCATGCCCATCCATAAACATGGCATTAGCCGAGCCTGTGGGGGAAACATTGCTGGGGGATGAGGTGTCGTGACGGTAACTCAATCCCGTGCCGCCGTATGTCGTTGCCGCTGACGGTGGACGGATGGGTTCATTGAAACTCGGCGGGATGATCGTATTGAGTGTGTTGGTGGGGGATGGGTAGTTGTATCCCGTCCAGTCAAAGGCGCAGAAGGAATAATCGGCCTTAGTCAGGTTGGTGCTGTAGTAGTCCCACCCTTGATCAGAGTCGCCGACGCCCACGATCTGCGCCGGATTATTGATGGAGTTGAGCATTTTCGGCGCGCTCAGCACCGGCCTTGGTAGCCCGCCCTGCGGATGGGCCAGAAAATTCCAATTGTAAGTCTGTTGCCAGACGAAAACGTTCGGGTTCGCGGAATAAGTGATGGGCGAAATGTAATGGTTGTAGTTCCAGCAGTCGGGGGGTTGCGGGATTAAAGATCCCGGACAGACAAACAGGGAATAACATTTTTGCTGCAGCGCCTGATAGGTGTATCCGTCGTAAGTGGGTGGTGGAGTTTTGAGGCTCATTTCATAGGTGGTATACGCCACATTGTCCGGGGGCAGGTGGTAGGCCCAGTTAAAGAGTTGGTCGTTCCATGAGTACTCGAATCCCCGGGGATTTACCTTTGTATATTTCGTATTGGAGGGGAGGTACCCCTCATTCGCGTTGGCATAGCCGAGAACCATCTGGCCGATGGATTGGAGATTGGATTCACACTCAACGCCGATGGCATCCTGCCGGGCTGTTGCGAGTGCGGGGATCAGCAATGCAATGAGCAGAGCGATGATCGAGATGACCACGATCATCTCAACGAGTGTAAAACCAATTCTTCGGGCCTCTTTCATCAACGCCATGCTGCACCACCTTTTAGAGCCCATCCCATTGAAACGGTGAAGCGCTAGAGCTGCACCGACAAACCGGGAGGGGGAACGCCAGCAATTCGCTTAACCACGGGCCCATGGTTTGCTCTCTCAGATGTCGCCGCCCGCGGTTAAACACGCTCATCGAGAGTTCGGATTGGCTTTCGCCAATCATCTATCATCTGAAGTATAACACGCAACGTCCGCTTTGCACCACCCATTTTCCCTTTATATAGTCCTATAATCTGAACAGGCATAATCCATATCTCGATATTTTAGCCCCGAATATGGAGAGCAAAGAAAAAAGGGCCGGTCCCCATGGGGCCAGCCCTGCAATGCCAAATGGGACTCACTTTTTCGGCATCGGCAGAGTTTCAGCGGCTTACGTATGCCGCACGGATCGCCGCCGCCTGCGGCACTGCGCGTCAGGCGGTTTTGCGGCGTCGGACCAGCAGCAGGGCGATGCCACCAGCGCCCAGCAATCCAAGCGATGCCGGTTCAGGAACGCTGGAGCCGACGGGGGTACCCGTAATGCTGATATTGTCGAACGTTCCGCTGCCGTTGGTTTCAGGACTGGAGTTGCCGAAGCCGAAATAGGCGCTGGAACTGTCGAGGCTGAAATTATTGATGGTGAGCGAAAACAATTTACTGCCTGATGTGCTATCAACGGTGTAGCTGAAGGTACCGGGCGTGCCCGTCTCACCGGGGTCAGCCGCCACCGGTGTCCAGCTGAATGTCGCAGCGTACCAAGTGCCGCTGCTGAGCTTGTACGACGTGCTGCTACCGTACGTGTCGGTAAATGTGATGGTCTCGCCGTTGTCTGAATTCCCATCGGCCGCACTTGTTGTACTTCCAGCGTTATTGTAGTTGTCACCGGCAATCAGCGACGCCCTGACACCGAAGGTTTCTGTTCGCAAATTTGCGCCGATGAATTGGCCGGGGTCTTTCGCCGTGGCTCCGGAGTAACCGTTTTGAATATTACCCATCATGAAGGTGTCGGCCGCGTAATGCCCGGAGTTATACACGTAGAAGTCGAAGCTACCGCTGATGGCTTGTGTGGCGTCGAACGCCGGCCCGCCGCTGTCAACCAGATAGCCTCCCGGCAGATTGCCGTCGCCTGAGTAACTCCCGCCAACCGCGCCCGCCTCTTCGGAGTTGACGGTTCCGCCAAGCCCCGCGCCATTGTAGCCGGCGGAGGTGACGTAATTGGCTTTGTTGGCGCTGGTGCCGGAGACGGTCACCAGGCTCCAGCCGGATGGCGGGGTGGTACTGCCGGAGGTGGAACTTTCAAAGTTCTGCGAGATGGTCGTCGTGGCACTGGCCGAGGTGGCGAGCGCCAAGATGGCCACGCCTCCCACAGTCCATGCCGCATGGGAAAGCAAATTTCGATTCTTCTGCCTCATGATGAAACCTCCGAAAAATGGCGAGCCAACGGATCATCGGCCATTGAGCCGTTATATTCAGATCGGTCTCGCCCGACTTAAAAAAAACCGCGTGGCGGGTTCTGCCGGAACCAAACCGGCATCGGTGCCATAAACCACGCAACCCTAAACCATTCAAAAGCAAGGGCGTCGAGGCAAATATTGCACCGATTGGGCCACTACTAAGGCCCTTTGCAGACGTCCCATGCCGCCTCAATTGTCCTGTTACGTCGCTGAACTCCGTCAGCGAACCAAATTAGTAAATCGACACCGCCCGTCTCGGCGGTTTGCCAATAGCCTCAGGCCCTCCGTCAATGCTTGGGAAAGACCCGGTATGTTGTTCCTTGCTTCTCTATTCCAGACTTTATATAGAATAATCCGTTCCGAAATGATGTCAAGGAAAAAATTAAAGTTTTTTGGAAGCCGCCTACCCATCACCCCGCTTGGTGATTCGTAAATCGAGGTCATAGATGAATTTGGCGAAAAAACAATGATGTTATAAGACTCTATTGCGCACGCCAGATAAATCGTTCTGGCTTGATCGATATAACATTGCGCAAATTTCGGGGGTGTTATTGGCCATCGCTTGCGGAGAATCTCGCAGGCCCCTAAGTTGTCACCATGAGTAAATCCGATTCCATCGAGGTTGTGGTTTTAGGTTCCGGCACTTCTGCGGGTGTGCCGATGATCGGCTGCCATTGCCGCGTCTGCACCAGCGGCGATCCGCGCGATAAGCGCAATCGCTGCAGTGTGGTGGTGGGGTACGGCGGGAGACGGGTGCTCATTGATACGCCGCCGGAACTGCGCCTTGCGGTCATCGCCAACGGTATTGATATGGTTGATGCCGTAGTGTTGACGCACGGTCACGCCGACCACATCTTCGGTCTTGATGATGTACGCCGTTACAATACCCTCTCCGGCAGCGGCATGCCCATTCTGGCCAATGCCAATACGCTTGCCATCATTCGGCAGGCGTTTCCATACGCAATTGATCAGGCCGCCGCCGATCCGCTGGTTTACCGTCCGCAGATTGTGCTCCAGGAAATTACAGGCGCCTTCGAACTCTTCGGCAGGGTGTGGACGCCGATCCATCTTCCGCACGGCAACGTGCAGGTGCTTGGATTTCGGGTCGGTGATTTCGCATATTGTACCGATTGTTCGGGCATTCCGCCGGAGGAGCGGAAAAAACTCACCTCACTGGAGGTGCTGATCATCGACGGTCTTCGCCCCACACCGCATCCCACGCATTTAAGTTTTAATCAGGCATTGGAGATCATCGCCGATCTGCGTCCGCGCCGGGCGTACTTTACTCATCTGACGCACGATCTTCCGCACGCCGAGATCGAAGCCCGATTGCCGCCGCATGTGCGGGTCCTTTACGATGGGATGAAATTTCAGGTTCCGCTATGAAGCCGCCGGTCGCCGACGGAAAACCGCCGGCAGCGAGAAAAATCGGGGCTGTTTCAGCTGATCAGGGCTCTTCAGAAACGCTGGTCACCTGCCGAATCTGACGTGGGTTGGACTGCGGCATTCCTGCATTGATGGCGGATGTCGGTTTGGCGGCGGGGATTTCCGGGGTATCCGGCGGTGCATCCATCGATGTCGACTTTTTGATTTCGTCCGTCGTCTGGCTGAGCCCCTTCTTGAATTCTACAATCGACTTGCCGAGGCTTTTCGCCAAGTCGGGCAGTCGCTTGCCGAACAGCAGCAGAGCGATGATGGCGATGACCGCGATATCCATCGGGCTGTCGAAAAAGTTATTAAAAAGTCCCAGGATGTAAGGATGAAGATTCAGCACGTTTCGAACCTCGCAATAGGAAAGCGGCGGCTGTCTTGATCGATCATTAAACCGCCACGACAATTCATCTCTATAAAAGTATACGTCGGTGAAGGGGTATTTGGAAGAGAATTTTGAAATTTGGGGTTCGCGGGTGAAAATGACAGTTGATTGGAGTGCTTCGGTGTCGCTTTTTGTGCAGAAATCCCGACTTTCTGCGATAGTTTGACGGTGGACGGCCAAATGGACGGAATTCCACCGCATGCATGGAGAATTTACGCCTGTTGAATCGGTGCGATTTCCGTTAAAATAAAGCCTGTGGAATATCGGCAGGGTTGCCCCGGTTGGGCGGATTTCATGCACGCATAAGAAGATTCAGGTTGGCGATGGCGGGTCATGTCGGCAAATGGGTAAGTCGGATCACCGCTGCCGCGATTATCCTTCCGGCGGTGTATCTGCTTATATTCGGTCTGCGGCCGAACAGTTACCGGCGTGCGGACGGGATCAACATTCGCGGGCGAATCGTCGTGAGTTTCTGGGAGAGTTGGACGGGTTTTGAGGCCCGGGCGATGGGAGATGTGGTCAATCGATTCAATCATTCGCAGTCGAAGATATATGTTCACGTGGTGGAGATGAGCAATCCGATCACGAAATCTCTCATCTCGATTGCAGGGGGTGATCCGCCGGATATCGTCGCCCTCTGGTCGCAACCTATGGGTGAATTCATGACCAACGATGCGCTGGTTCCGCTGACCCCGCTGATCCGGGAGCATGTGGTGAATCGGCGGGATTTTCCCGGTTGGATCTGGCGGCTCTG
>DAHWIP010000070.1:0-7922 GCA_027344975.1 Phycisphaerae bacterium | reverse complement strand
GTGCCGTCGCTTTTGGTTTTGACTATCTGTAATCCGAACCCGCAACCGCCATGAGGATTGACGATCCCGATCATGCCGACAGCAGAGGCTGCCGTTGTGCACCAACTCAGGCTTCAAGGCGGTGAGACGCTCCAGGAGTTTGGGATCAAGAGTCGATTCAGACGAATTCACGACACTCCCCCCAATTCCGATCCTTCCGGTGGTTTCTCAGGCGGCGGTTCATTCAGGGGTTCATTCGAGGGTTCATCGATGGATGGCTGGCGTGAAGAGTCTGCCGACGCGCCACCTGATGCCAGATCGGGCCTGGTTCGCAATACAGCGGCCTTCTGGCTCTTTGTCACGGAATGACCCGCCTTGGAGGCCGATGGCTTCTGTGAGCCGCTGAGAGCCAGTGTATGACGCAGTGAGGAATATTTGGCACACACGGACAGGTAAAAGAGCACGCAGCGTTCCCATGCCTTTAACGCGTTCTCAAGCTGCTCGGCGGCATCGTAGCCAAAAAACTGCTTTCGCAGAATCAATTCCAGATGGGCCTGACAGCGTATCACATTGGCGGTTGCATTGGCGACGATGATTCCGTAGGTTTCATCGATCAGGCCGTCAATATCCGATTTAGCTCGGTCAAGGAGTGTATGCGATAGATCAGCCAGATAAGGCGCAGGGCAATCGTTGAAATGCCGGTTACCGCCAAGGTGGTCCATCATGGCAAACAGATTGGAGTCTGCCCTCGCCCGATCCCAGAGTTCACGCGGAGACAGTTCTCTTTCGGTTGGTTTGTCCTTACCACGCATGACGATGACCTTTCATTCACCGGGCCTCCACGAAGGCCTTCTACACGCCATTCATGGGGCACAGTTTTTATTCTACCGACGTTTTCGCTTTTTCCGGCCTTAAGGAAATATGGGTATGAGCAAGCGGGAATACGCTGTTGGTGCCGATAATGAGCACAACGAGAGATGCTTCGGTATCTTTCGGGCAGACGCTTCGCAGGGCAAGCATAAATACTCATTAGCGTGCGCTGTCATGCTCACCTGCCCGAAGGATCGAAGGATTCGAAAGGTCCTGCCGGGATATTCAAGAGTAGTCACGTGCTGCTGAATACTGATTTTATCATAGCAGCGATGGCTGCACGCAGTTGCGGTGTCAGTTTCGGCCACATCGCGACAAGTATGGCAATTTCCTGGTCATGCTGAGTCGCCTCAATCGATCTCGCGTCGGAGCTTGGTTGCACTGGTGGTTGCAGTCGTGGCGAAACACCCGTTTTTTCTGGTGTTTTTCGCGATTTGGAATGGGTTCGAATCCTAGTTCCCCAGTTTTTTGAGAAGATGCCCTCCCCGCGTCGGTAACGGAATCAGAGAGACTTAAGCCGCCATTGGAGCAGGTTTCTGCATTATTCGGTATCGACCCCGAGACGACAAGCGATGACATCAACTGTCCTGAAACGGGTATCGATTGGTGAGAGGATTTAGGATCAAAATGCGGTGCCGCAGACGCCTGCGCCATCCTCGGCCGCGAGGCGTGTCGCTTCGGTGCTGGCTCTCCCCCCCTGCCCGGCACCATCGGTGTCGACACCCAAACGCCATGCAAAAAACCCGGAATCATGGTTAATGCGATGCGCCGATCACATGGGTGGATTTCCAATTCACCACCGCTTTGAGCGGTTCATCGGCACTTGATCCACCCACCTCCACCATGTATCGGCCCGACGGCACCAACCATTGGTGGGTCGCAGAATCGTAGGTTGCAAACGCGTGGGGTCGCAGCGTAAATTGAACGCTTTGAATCTGGCCGGGATTCAGGACAACGCGGGCAAAACCCTCGAGTTTCTGCACGACACGGGCAATCCGTCCCCCGCCGGGCGGATGGACGTAAAGCTGGGCCACCTCCGCGCCGCGTTGGTGGCCGATATTTTCTACCTGTGCCGTTACCGTTATGACTCGACTATTACCCTGACCGCTGGAAGTTACGTGGAGATTCCGGAAGGCAAAATGGGTGTAGGAGAGGCCGAATCCGAACGGGAACAGCGGTCGGATGTGCTTGTAATTGAACCACCGATAGCCGATGAAGATACCTTCGACAAATTTACACCGGGCGCCCTTGCCGCTGGGAAAACCGGCGTACGCCGGTTCAGAATGCCAGCGATGATTGAATACGCCCGGATAGCCGGGGAAGTGATGGTAGGCGGCATCATCACGCCAATGTCGGCTGAAGGTATCCGGCAGATGGCCGCTGGGATTGATCTGTCCGAAGATGATTTTTGCAATACTGATGTTCCCGGTCTGGCCCGGATACCATCCCCAGATGAGCCCTGCCACGCGATGCACCCATTTTTCCATTCCGACACCCGCCCCGGCATAGACCACCGCGATGGTATGGGGATTCAGGCTCGCAGCTTCGCGCAGATATTCATTCTGCGGGCCGATGAGATTGTAGGGTCGATCGGCCTGTTCGCGCTGGATGGTTTGGTTGAATCCCATGCACGCGATGACATCGCTGGCGCCGCGGATGGCGGCCTTTTCCTGCGCAGTGAAAAGATGAACTTCACTGCGCGGCAGCCAACCAAAGCCCACGGTGGCGGGTTGGCGAACGAAACTCCGATAGACCACACGCACCTGATAGGTATGGCCTCCGCGGAGTCGCACCGTTGTCAGGGCACCCTTGAGCGGTTGGGCTGGATGCTGCCACCAGGGAAGCCACAGGTCAACAATCCGTCGGCCGTCGAGGTATACCTCTCCAGACCCATTGACGGCGAAGACGAATGAATAGAGGCCGGTGGTCTTTGGGTGAATAGCCGCTTTCCAGATGACGCTGATGGTTTTGTGACCTTGGAGAGCCTGCTTCTGCATCATCGCCACAGCGGGATTTGCATCGCCACCCGTGTTGGTGTTCGTTTGCGCCCCTCCGCCATTGATCAAGATTTTTGCCTGCCGCACGATATGCGGTACACCGTTGTAATTCGCGTTGTTGTAATAATCCGCTACCACACCTGCTTTTCCGTCCGGCGTGGTCAGTGCGCCGCGCCCCCAATACCTGCGGTACGCGTCGTGCCAGGGAATGTCGGTCAATTGGACCTGCGCACCGACAACGGACTTGACACCCTGCCACAGCGTCACGGGTTTCATATTAGGCGGAACATGCGAACTCCCACCGCCCCCGGTGACGACCCGCTTTGCCCAAGGGCCTATGAAGACAATTCGTGTCGGAGCGTTCGGATTCAGCGGCAGAATACCGCCGCGATTTTTCAGCAGCACGGTACCCTCCGCCGCCACCTTTTCGACCACACGATTATCGCCGGCGGTATCGGGCGGATGCCGATAAAACGGATTGTGCGGATCATTCAGGCCCATCGCCACGATCACACGCAGGATCTGCCGAACATGCTGGTTGATCAGGGACATCGATATCTGGTGGGTTTGCAGCAGATGCGTAATCGCCGCGAGGGAATATTTACTGGTCCTCGGCATTTCGAGGTCCAGCCCCGCCTTGAGGTTGTCGCGGGTGTTGTAGACGCATCCCCAATCGGACATGGTCAGACCCTTGAACCCCCAATCGTGGCGCAGCACGCCAGTGAGCAGCGGACCGTTTTTCGAGCCGTGGAGCCCGTTGATCCGATTGCATGCGGTCATCACGGCCCAGGCGTGCCCATGTATGACGGCGGCGCGAAAAGGAGGGAGATAAATTTCGTGCAGCGCCCGCTGACTGATGATGCAGTTGATCCACGGGCGCATGGTTTCAATTTCGTTGCCGACGAAGTGCTTGCAGCAGGCGGCCACGTCTTCCGACTGCAGCCCGTGAATATAAGGCACCACCATCTGCGAAGCGAGGTACGGGTCTTCGCCTCCGATATATTCCATGGCGCGGCCATTCTGCGGCTGACGCAGGAGGTTCAATCCCGGCCCAAGCAGAATTCCGACATGCTTGGCACGGGCGTCAAGACCGATATGCCGCCCTTCAAGTTTCGCGAGCTTTCTGTTCCAGGATGATGTCAGGCAGGGCGCTGCGGGATAGGCGGTTGACGGTCCCCAATCTACGACACCGACAGTTGCATCACTCACGCGTATCGAGGGTATCCTGACACCCTTGATAGCATGAAGCGCCTCATGGCTATTGCCCGAGAGAAGAAGAATTTTCTCCTTCAGGGTCATCTTGGCTTCGATGGCGGCAACTCGGCTGCTGATCTGTGCGGCGGTCAAACCAATAGGCGAATATTCGACGACGGCAAAACCGCGATCAGCCGCCGATGCGGCAAATAGAATCAGGACGGTGAAAAGAAACAGCCGTCGCGATACAGGCCATCTTCGATGGCTGGTGCCGACGACGAGCTCTGATCTGGATAATAATGATATCATGTTTCGAACTCCAGCGCCTTGCTAACTCACGCGACAAAAGGCAGTTTTTCATGTTAGACGCGCATTGATGAATTTGCAAACCTATTTTTCGAAATGCATGGGGTAAATTGAGCAGCGGGTTGAGAATGGCGGGGTTTCCGACGCCGATAGGGTCGGTCGCCAGGCGGACACTTTACCTCCGCAGCCAAATCCAGCTATCACCACCGGGGAATTTCGGGGGGCATTTTGGGTTCGTCGGGTCATCGGTTAATATTTGTTCGACCGGTTCGTTTGACAAAGAGGAATCCATGGATCAACACCCCGTGTTACAACGCATGGCGTCAAGTATCGGTTACCTCCTCGCGGTGGTATTGATCCTTGCGACGGCGACGGTCGTCAAAGGTCGGGTCATGATCCCTCCTACGGCGACGACCGCTCTGAAGATCGTATCGCATATTTCGGGTGTGCGACGGCGCCCTCCGACACTCGCACCAACGAATTTGTTTCCGGATGGTCCGCTGATGGGCAATGGCAGCCTTGGTGTCGCGGTTCAGGGCAACAACGCCGATACCCTGTCGCTGTTTCTGTCGCGGGAGGATTTCTGGAGCGTGCTCCGTGGACGTATCATGCCCATGGGTCGCTTCACACTGACCATACCGGCGCTGGCCGACGGTTCGTACCTGACCCGGGAAAACATCGGCCCGGCGGATATTACGGGCCGTTTCACCCGACGCGGTGGTTACGCCTTGGCGTTTAAAACCTGGGTGGCCGATCCTGAATATCTGGTGATATTAAAACTCACGAACATCGGCACCCAGCCGCTCCCGATATCATCGGAGTTTCTTGACCCGTGGGGAACGTTCGGCGCTGTCGGCATGGCAAAACAGATGGGAGATATCCAGACGCTTCGCGTTTCACCGGATACGGTCGATGCGCGGATCGGAGAGCCCAGCGGACGAGATCCGGCGGGTAAATTTTCGGGCGCCATTGCCGGCGTACGCATTTACCCGCGGGCGACCGACAATCAACGTGCGGGAGACGTACCGCCGGCGCGATTTGCATTTCTCACCCGACAATCTCATTTACGTGCTCCCACCGGGCCATCGACCCGCTTGAATCTCGGCAATCTGGCGATGCCACAACGGGCGTTTACCGTCTCGGCGTGGATTTATCCGACTTCCAGCCGGGGTAATCAGGCGATCTTCAGCGCCATGACCAGCAGAAAGTGGCTGTACTTTCGCGAGCCGGGTCCCAATCCGCCGCGAATATCCTACGGTTTTACGCTTTCGCTGCTCGACGGTCATCCCAGCGCGATGCTCAATCGTGTCCGCATCACCGCTCCCGGGAAGTTGCCGCTGCGCCGCTGGTCGCAAATTTCAGTCCGCTACACCGGCCGAACGCTTTCGATCCATGTTGATCACCGCATGACGGCGTCGACCGACCGATTTCCGTCGGCGCGGGATGTTGTCGGACCAGGCTGGGACTGGAATGCGATCCATCCCGGCGATAAAAAACTCCCATTTGACGGCTGTTCACCGGTCGGATTTCTGGCCTCACGCATCATCGGCCGAGATGTCAGGCATACGAATCGGAAAGCTGAATTCACGCTGCAACCGGGTGCCTCGGTGGTCATTGCGATTTCTGCCCTTGATGATCGCGATACACCGGATGATCGGGCCGCCTCGCTCAAGCTACTCTCCGGCCTTGATCATGCCCGACTTAATCGTCTTTGGAAAAAACATGTGAACTGGTGGCGTCGGTTTTGGAGCCGGTCTTATATTGAAATTCCGGATAAAAAAATCGAGGCCTTCTGGTATGGATCGCTCTATCTGCTCGGATGCAGCATGGCACCCGGGCACATCGCCCCCGGTCTGTGGGGTAACTTCCTAACCGCGCCGCGCATGGGATGGAACGGCGATTACACGCTCGATTACAACTATGAAGCACCCTACTGGGCGGCCTTTCCGACCAACCATGTCAGTCTGGCCGAGAATTACGACCAGCCGCTGCTCGATTGGATGAAACGTGGTGAGGGGCTGGCGCGACATCGACATTTCCGCGGCCTGCTTTATTACAGTCACCTTAGCCCGTTGCCCGGATGGAGCGACGATGGCGCAAAAACCTTGCGCCAGAAATCCGACGCCCTTTTTGCGGCAGTGGACTGTATCATGCGCTGGCGGTATACACGTGATCCCGCGTATGCCCGCAGGGTATTCCCTTTTCTCCACGGCGTAGCTGAATTCTGGGACCATTATCTGGTGGACAAAGCCGGTGTGTACGTGGATTACAATGATGCAGCCGATGAACTTACAACCCCCCATGACATCAATCCGGCGACGAGTATCGCATTTTTAAGGATGCTTTATCCCGGGCTGCTGAGCATCAATCGGGCGCTTCATCTACACGACGCCGATGCCGTCGTCTGGAGCCATATTTTGCATCACCTCTCCCCGCTGCCGATATTTCCGGCGGCGAAAGTTTTTGGTCCCGGCGGCATGCAGAATAAGTTGGTGATTCGCTACACGGAACATGGTTTGAGATGGCTGGGGCCGGTCATCCGCAGCCACTGGCGATGGCACCATCCGGTATGGCCCGGGATGCATGGATCTTCGCCGGGGATGAATCCTACTCAGGTGATCTTTCCCGGCTGGGATATCGGACTGGAAAGTTCCCCCCGTCTGCTCAAGGCGGCTCGCGATACCGTGCACATCTTTCAGATCTGGTACGACGTCAATGATACCAACAGCTATTACGCGGCAGCGGCGGACATCGGCTACAACCCGGAAAGCATATTACGCCATCTGAATATTCTCATCGCCCATGCGTCATATCCCAGCTTTGCCTTCCATATGGGCGGCGGAGGCGTGGAAAATTTTGCCACCGTTCCCACCGCCATCTGCAGCATGCTGCTTCAAAGTTATCAGAACAGCATTATTCTTTTTCCGGACTGGCCCGAGAATCAGAACGCGAGCTTCGGTAATCTGCTGGCCTGCGGCGATTTTCTCGTCTCCAGCCGTCTGAATCACGGGCAGGTCGTCTATGCGAAGATCAAATCCCGGCGCGGCGGCACACTGCGTCTCAAGAATCCGTGGCCGCACTCCGGGGCCGTGATTCATGTCGGCGATCAGGCACCGGTCATCTCGTATGCAAAGGTGATCGTTATCGCAACTCATCCCGGCGAGACGCTTGTGTTGACACCACACTGACGCCGCCGCTTTCAGACCGGGAGTCCAGACGGTTACCGATAACAGCAATTCGCGGATACGGGAGCGGACGAATGATCCGGTATGCGGCAGTGCCGTCAAGAGCGCTCCGCGTGAAACAGGATGATCCGCAGTTGTTTCGCCGCGT
Source organism: Phycisphaerae bacterium (assembly GCA_027344975.1). Lineage (GTDB taxonomy): Bacteria > Planctomycetota > Phycisphaerae > WQYP01 > WQYP01 > JAJZGD01. The sequence goes on along the minus strand of DAHWIP010000070.1, from coordinate 243 downwards.
CCATGGGGCCGGCAGCCCCGTTTCCCGCCCGATAGAATCAGCAGACGCTGAGCAGAGCAGGCCGCATTATCCGCACCCGCGCCGGGTTGCGCTCCATAACCATAATCTAATACTTTTTACTTGGAATAATCCGGTAAAACACTAACATACGGCTCGCATCCGGACGATATGAAGGATGTGCTGATCGGATATCGCAAAGACAAATCAATTGCGGATCAGCCAAGGTGAGTAAAAAACTTGTGG
>DAHWIP010000006.1:0-19722 GCA_027344975.1 Phycisphaerae bacterium | reverse complement strand
AAATGAAAAATAGGGCGTGGCGTTGTGGGTCGCCAAACCGGTGGAACTCCCCGGAGTGCCATCCGAGCCGACGGAAATGCTTCCATTCTGGGCCAGCGCCTCAAGATTCGCCATCCCTTGGAGATTCGGAAAGCCGCTCGTGCCCGGGCCACCCTCAAGGTTCCCGGGGCCTCCATCGTAGAGGTTCGTGGTCGGCGTGATCTGCCAAAGATTGACGGTAAGGCCCTCCACCAGATTCGACGGCGGCGTCACCGGCGAAGAATCGGTGTACGTTGTCGGAACCGATGACGGCGGGGTGACCGTGTAATCCGCACGGGCGCCCCCGACGAATGATACTGCGGCAATCGCTGCCGCCGCGACGGCCGGCAACAGCTTGGCCGTTGACAGGGATGAATTTGGATGTGACATAAACTTGCTCTCCTCAAAAACGGCCCGGAGCGGGTTAACGCCCTCGGCACCGACAGGCCAACACATCGCACCGATGTGGGCAGTCAACATGACCGCCGCAAAGCCATCGGGCACAGTACACATCTTTCACATGGGTTGATCTGGTGAGAAGCTGCTCAATCTCTCATTCCAGAAGTCTACGGAGGGGACATTTTTAAGTAAGTGAAAATTCTATGTTGCCCGCTCCCTAAACGACCCAGTAGCCATAAGAATAGCCCATAATCCGGCCTCTGTCAAATAAAAAAACACGATTTTTCAATAGCAGCCCTAACAACCGCAGGCAGAAGGGGTTACGTCTCACATCCCGTGCTTGTGAGCACGCCTTGGATGATGAGATGACCTTAATTTCACTTCGCAAAAGTAAAACTCAGCCCTGCAAGGCCGCGTAGATGCGATTCCGCCAAAATCACTGCCCGCTCGGTGATGCCATCTGCGCCAGCTTCTTGTAATAATCGTTTACGAGTGATCGATACTGCGGCAGCGACCCTTTATGCATCGCGTTGAGAATCATATTGCGGGTACGGGCCGGCAGATTACCCCACTGATGTTTGCTGGAATGGAACGGTGAAATCGTATTCGGGTGCTCCCCTTGGCCCGGCGGCAGATAGGAGTGGTGATTGGCGTGGCTCGGCGAATTCGTCGGTTCGCCCGTTTGCGGCCCCGTCTGCTTCATCGCCATCGATGAATTCTTTTGCTGCGATTTCTTTTTACTGCTCGATGAACTGGACTGCGCTTGTTCCGCCTGCGCGATCAATTCATTAAGCGACTGGATGATTTTCTTTTGAATGGTCTGGGTCGCAGGCCCCGCATGCGCAGCCGTCAGCCTCTCTTCACTTTGAGCCATGCGCGAAATCATTTCCTTAATCGCCCGGGCGGTCATCGCTTTCTGCATCGGGCCGGTACTTTGTGATGGATTCATCGCCGCACCCGGCCACGCCTCCATTTGCTCTATCCACGGCGGCAGGGGAACACTGTGCGTAGCAGCGTCGGTGGCTTGCGACGACAATCCGGCGGAGGCCATTAAAACCACGCCGCAGAACGCCGATGCAAATAGCCTCCCTGATGTCACGCTTCGTTTCATATCAGCCACCTGCCTTCTGCATCGATTTTATCATCTTGACCGCCTGACGGTGAATCCGATTTTGCTGATGACCCAGCATGCGAATCTCTTCCTGCAGGGCTTGGCGCGCCGCACCGGTCGATGTTTTTCCCAGGGTTGTGTCGAGTTGCTGAGTCTGCAGATTAATCTGCATCTGCAGAATCCGAAGCAATTTAAGCTGCGCCGCCGGTGGAATCAGCGGTTGTTTTCCTCCACCGCCGCCGCCACCACCTCCGCCTCCCCCGGACATATGCTTCATGTGATTGGCCAGAGCCTGAATCACCGCATCGAGTTGCGAGATCGCCATTTGCTGGTCTGCCAGCAATACGCTGTCGATCTGCGCCTGATCCAGCCTCCCTCGTGCTGCATGCATCGACTTGCTTATCCCACGGTTCATCCACGCCAGCACCGGGGCCGCCTTGCCGATCTTCGCCGTGATGGCGGCCAACTGACGCATAAGCTGCGTTTCCCCTTTGGCCTGACCGGCAATTTGCAGAATCTGCATTCGTTCCGGGGGCCGGCCGGGATGTATCTCTGTCGCCAACTGCTCCGACTGCTTATACATCTGATGCTGCTGTTGGCGGATTTTAATGTACAGTGCCTTGAGCCCGGAAAGTGTCTGCATCTGCTTCTTGGCACGATCCTGATTGAGCAGCTTCTGCAAAATCGCCACCGCCTTCTTCAACCAGCTGATCGCCTGCACCTGATGCGGAACCGCCAGCGGCTGATTGGCATTCTCCAACTGCCCGGTCGCGCGACCCATCTGGTGCGATGCCGCCATCAGATACGCATGGGCGTAACCGGACGGATCTGCACGGCGGCTTTTGCCCGCAAGTTCCGCCGCCGTTAGCTCCAGTGTGGATTGGTGATTGGCGACGGGAGCGAGCATCACACGCGAGGCATTGAGCGGTTCCGATGCGGTTGTGGTAGCGAGCAGCTTTTGGTTTCGCAGCAGCGCCTGAACCTGCTGCAGCAGCGTTTTAAGACGATTAATCTGCCGCGAAAGGGAACGTTTTGCCTGCTGATTGAGCACATGCAGCATTTTCTTCAGCCCGTTTGCCGCCTGTTTTTGATTGCTCGATGCCGATTGAAGATGATTTTGTGCTGCATTGGATGCGGCTTGCCCCATGGCCCCGACCACCGAATAGCGGGCCGCGAGTTGCGCTGCCGCTTTCAGTGCAGCCGCCATATGCGGATTGGATTTCGCCAGTTGTCGGGCCGCCCGGTTCAGGTTATTCGTCAGACGAGCGGCTTTTGCTGCCAGTTGCTTCTGCTCCGCCCCAAGCCGCTGCACCTGCTGCTGAAGTGCCTTGGATAATTGTGAAAACGGTCTGCCCAGTGTTTGCTTCGCCAGTTTTCGCAACTGCTTTTCCAGATGTTCCTGCTGGGCCAGCAGCCGGGCGGTTGAATGCCGCAGCGAATTAAATATCCCCGCCGCCCCAAGTTGGGCCACCAGCGCCTTCATCCGGCGAATCGCCTGACTCTCACGTCGCGTTGCCGCGCCCAGCGGCTTGCCCGCCTGTTGCACCTGGCCTGCCGTCACACTGCGATTCGCATGCGAGAGATGGCTTTGCGCTCGCGGCATGACATGCCCGCCCACACGGCTCATCACATGTTGCGCACCCGTGATCGTGCGGCCGATCGATCGCGATAAGAGTCCATTGCGCCGGGCCGTTGAAGATAACAATTTCAGTTCTCGCGTGATCGCCTCCGCACTGAGGGCCTCGCGATTCTGCGCCCGCGGCAACTGCGAAAGCAGCAGTTTCTGTGCGGCCGTCAGCGCGTGGGCGCTTGAAATGGCCCGCTGGAGCAGTTGTGCCTGATCCCGTGTGACTCTCTGGCGCCGTATCAGCGATTCAATGGAACGCCGCACCCCCTGAAGCGAACGCTGCAGTTGCCGCTCAATCTGTCCCGGTGTCAAAATACTGATAACCAGTCGTGGCGAATCCACTGCCGGGTGGTGGTAGGGGGCCTTTCGACTGACATAATTGTCACGCACCTGCGCCATCAGATCGATCTGATCACCCGGTTTGAGGTGCATCGACTCCGGCGTCCACGGCACAACGGCTTTTCCAATCTCCCCGTGTGTCAGGGCACTGTATCGCAATGATTTCCACCGTGCACTCTGGGTAAAGGTCGGCTTGGCCTTATTCCCCGCACCGCGCTTAACCCCCACAATCGCCAGCGTGGTAAGCCCCAGATCATCCGAGGCGCGGATATGCAGATGAATCAACGCCTGCGGAGTCAAATCCAGAGCATAGCGCGGATGCGTGATAGCCACCTGCGGCAGGGCATCGGGCACGACCACCACGCGGAATCGACCGCCGCGATAACTTTTCAGATGGTGTGAATCGGCCACCTCGAGCCGCCCGGTAAATGATGTCTGCGGCTGATAGATGATCTCGGCTCGCTTCGATGCCGGGCCGCTGTGCGTTCCGGGCATCACAATACGCACCGGCGGCGGGCCGCCAACCACATGCACCGCGTAGATTCCCTGATTGCTCGTCGCCGCAATGTCAAGGGTGGAACCGCGGATGATTTCAGCACGGTGGGTGAGCAGGTTAATCTGATAGTGGGGGGCGCCTTTGGCGTACGCCGGCGGTACGATCGTTCCCGTCATCGAGAGGATCCGCGGACGCGGCAGCACCAAAACCGAAACCCACGGATTGCGATCATCATCCCCCGCCCGGACGCGAATCACCAGCCTTCCCGGTTGAGGCAGAATCACCTTCTGGTAGACGCTGCCGGTCGCTTTTCCCTGCCACGTCATCAATTCAGCCTGCCGGCCGCCGTGCGGTCGGCGAATCTCCAGCCAGACTCTCAGTTGAGTATTAAATCCTCGTTCCACACGGGCGTTCACTGCAAAAGGATCGCCACTGGGCAGAATCTTCGGCGGGCCTCCCTTGCCCCAGGTGAGGCTCACCAGTACATGCAGCGGCCAGGGGTTGGCTGCCAGCGGGTTCGTCCATCGCCGCAGGCTGATATTTGCCAGCCGCGGAGCGGTCAGCGCCAGACCCGCGCAAACTGCCACCGCCACTGCAAACCATCCGGCATATCGGCGTATGAATTTCCACGATAGTGCATCGCCGAGCCGAATGTGTGCTGCGGCCGTACGCGCTGTTTCCACCGATTGCGCCGCAAGGGCGTTACGCTCGTGAAGGCCGGAATCCAGAAAGTCTAATGCGGCCGATATTTGGTCGTGATCGAGATGGCCGGTCTTTGCAAGATGATGCGCCAGCACCGCCCGGGGCACCCGGCGCAGCGCCGGCCGGATCACCTTCCAGATCACCGCGGCAAGCGTACCAATCATAAACAGCACGATCAGCACCAGACGCAGCATTCCGGGGAAATGCAGAAAATAATCCGCCACGCCCAGTATCAGTGCCGCCGAAACGGCGCCCGCAAGCGTCTGCATCAGCCCCAGCAGCATCAGACGGCGCCGGATTGCCGCCGCCAGAGTTTTAATCTTGCCCGGAAGGGACGTGCCCGGTGGTGTTTGCAGCAATGTCATGGACGTTTCACCAACCTGTCTCCGTGACGGCCATGGATGGCCCAGCCCCCGCCGGTCACCACCATCTCACCCGCAGGCCGCGTTAAATCAGCCCCGCCCGTTTCCGCAGCAGCCACTCAGCTGTCAGCAGGATGATCAATAGTGCCAGTGCCCACGGCTTATTCCATATCTGATGCGAATGAATAAGCAGACTTTCCACACTCCGGTCCGGGATCACGTCGCCCGCCTTTTCAAACGTTGCCGGTCGAACCATTTTACCATCAGCCGCCGCCGCCAGATGCGCCATGGCGGGGATATCCGCCCGCGGATTGAGAAATTCCGTCTCCGGAGTCTCGGCGGAGATATTCAGCGTCGGTGATGCCACCGCCAGTTGTCCCGGCTTGAGGCTGAATCGATAGTCCCCGGCCGTCCAGATATGGACCAGTGATCTGAACACCCCCGGATTGTTCGGATCGGAGAGCATCGGCACCTGCATGGCGCCGCCCGGGCCCCGGACGCTCAGTTGAAGTTGATGCGGCAGCGATGCAAGCAGACTCATGCGATTGACATGCAGAGTCACCGGCACCGATTGTCCCACCAATGCCCGCCGCCCCGACGATCGCAGCACCACCGCACGATGCCGCCCGAAGAGCCGCGATCGCGCCAAAGTTCGTACCGTCTCCAACCAATAGCTCTTGTAGATCGGGGCGCCGTGATACGCACGCCACCGCCATGTATCCTGAATCGCCGAAAACATCGTCCGCCCGGCGCCGTATCGCCCCAGCACAATCGCCGGTATGTCGCGGGCCGTGATCTGCCGTCCCGCCACCATCGCCAGCACCGTCGCACTCGGGGCAAGGCCCGCCACTGGCTGATACCAATACAGCGGCGGCAGATTGGCCACCTCATGCAGATTGGCCGCTTCACTGCTGAAAAAATGAAACAGCATGCTGCGACGTCCCGCGACCGTAAGGCGAAGACCGAACGGAATCCCCTCCACCGGCGCCATGGCCGGGTTTGCCGGGTTGCCGATGATAATGGGAAGCAGCTTGGCAATCGGCGTACCGCGGTAGGCACGCGGCGAATACTCCGGGCCGGAAATCATTAAAAATCCGCCCCCATGATCCCCCACAAAATGCGTGATGAGTTTCATCTGCCGCTGCGAAAAATAATCCGGGTCGACATCGCCGAGTATCAACACATCGTACTGATCCAGCTCAGATTGCGTCTCGGGAAATCGGCGGATCGGAATATTCCCCGCCTGGGCAAAATGATTATCGGCCGAAAGCAGAAGACAGCTCAGCAAGGTGGTCTTTTCGCGGGCCAGATCATTCTTCAGATATCGATATTCCCACCGTGGATACCCATCCACATACAGAATCTTTATTTTCGCCTTCACCGCCCGGGTTCTCAGTTCAATACGCCCGCCGTTGTAGCCGGGAATGGGCGGTATGAATTCTCCTTTCGCCCTGCGGATCATCATCTGGATGTGGTAACGCCCCGGTGCTTTGGGTCGCCAGGTTAGCCGCAGCGGGATCTCCGATTTGCCGGCGGGAATAACCACTTTCTTCGTCGCCAGCAGCACCTTCCCGTCCGTCCCCACTTCATAAAGCCGCACATGGCGCACGAGCGGCGCAGGGTTTTCCGATGTTACGAGCCGCGCTGAAACATTCACCGGATCCCCCACAAACGCCTGATGCGCTGTGGCACCATCCGCCAGTTCAATGCTGAAGGGAAGATGATCGCGACCGATCGGCACGGTCACGAGCCGGATCGCCCGGCGCTTCAGTCGGGCAACCATCTGGCGGGTGGGGGAGGCCGTCGTATCGCGACCGTCCGAAAGCACCACCACCGCACTGACCGGTTCGCCGGAAAGCTGCCCTAATATCTGCGAAATAATTCCCGGAATATCCGTTTCACGTGCCGTCGGCTTGATTTTCGCAAGCCGGGCCAGCACGGTATTCATTTGCTTTTTATTTTCCGCCGTCCCGACCAGCTCCGCCCGGCTGCCGCCGGTATACACCACAACCTTCTGCCGCTGGAGTACTTTCCCCAACCATCCCTGTTCCGCACTGTGCAGCAGGGCGAGTGCGATCTTATAGCGGCTTGGGTTTTGGGAATGTGTTGTCAGAAGAATGTTGTGCAGCAGCCTGGCTTCCGGCGCCGGGTATTCGTCTCTAAGCGTCATCGAGAGGGACGAATCCACCCAGATCACCACCCGCCCGCGATGCCGCACCAACTGTCGATTCACCAGTGCTGGCGCCATAAGCAGAAAAACGACCGTCAAAAGAGTCGCGGCCCGCAGTGACGCCAGTGTCCATTTGTATCGCGGGGCCGCCCCCTGAGCCCGGTAGCTCCAGATGCCGAAGGCCACAGCCGCCGCTGCCAGCAGGCTCATCCAGACCGGATGATTGGTCAGCAGCACAAGATGGACCGAGCCGACTATCAGGAACGCATTCGTCATGCCTGCACCCCCATGGTCTGGGTGGAGAGGCGATACCGCGAAAAGGCCCGCGCAGCCAAGGCTTCAGATGCCAACATCAGTAATCCGAGCATCAGCATCAGCCAGCCGATATTCCCCGCTGGGCCCGTCGCCGATCGATGCGATGAACGTAGTTCCTCCGGTTCGGTCACGATCCGGCTCGCCGGTATGGAAAAACATTCCGCCGCCGCACGGGCTGCAATGTGAGCGAGATTCGAACCTGCCGCCGCATCCACATTCACCGCCGCCATCGGCACACCCGCCGTCGTCCGATATACGCCTGCCGTATCCATCGGGGCGCCGGAGAGTTGCAGATGCCCGCTCTTCCCTGCCCCGACAAGCATTTCCGTGAGTTCCATCGTGCTGCCGCCCGGACCTCGTAATTCCATCCTGGTTTGGTGACCGGCGGCCAACACAAGCTTCCGGCCCACCAGCAGATTATGCCGTCCCCCGCGTGCCACCAGCACCTGATCCATCACCCGGTAAATCAGCGGCAGAAATGCCGGCTGCGCCGGCAGATCGGTCCACCGTGTATCGCAGGACGTCCCCCACACGGCGACCCGGCCGCGGCCAAAATCACCCTCCACCAGCAGCGGCGCACCGCCACGCATTTTTAATAAAACATCCGCATGGGCTCTCGGTATTAACTGCACATATTGATGTATCGCAATGTGAAAAATCCCCGTATGGATACCCTGCCGCTGAGCCGCAATAAACGGTGCCATGATCGATCGGGCCGAGCGCGTCACGTCCAGGGTCTGCGGCGTCTTCGCCGGCGTGTGAATCCGCGCCCCATAAGCCGCCGGCAGCAGTCCGCCCCCCAGATGCGTCCACGCCGATGCATCCGCTTCCTCTCCGGGATAAATCATCAGCGTTCCGCCGCGCTGAACAAATCTTTCCAGTCGCTGGATGTCCGCAGCCCCGGGTGGGGCGATGTCGCTGAGCACAACCGCCGCGTAATGCCGCAAATCAGCGCCGGGTAATTCGTCTATTTCAATGCGTCGCGGAGCAAATCGATTTCCCTTGTCCGCCGGAGCCAGCGCCGCCTCCAGCCAGGCCGTTGATGCCAGCACGCCCTGCGCCGGATCGCCCGGCTTTCCATCCACCAGAAGCACCTTCAATGCTGTGCGGGCTCGGAAGACGCGCTGCCGGATGTTGTCAATCGGCAGGCCGTCGGCGGCGAGCCGCACCGTGAGAGCATGAAGCCCCGGCAATTCGATCGGGTCCGGCAGCAGTACGTTGGCTGTCATGGCACTCCATGGCCGGATGGTGCCGATCGTCTGTCGGCCGCTGCTTACACCGTCTATCAAAAACCGCACGCTCACATTCGGCTCCGCCTGGGCGCCGCTGTTGAGTACCTTCAATTGCAGGTGGATGTCGTGTCCGATCAAAACCGCAGGTCGGGTGAATCGCAACTCGGTAACCGCCATGTTCGCCGCATCCGGCCGCCCCACATCAAAGACTCGAAACCGCGCGCCCGCCGCACCGATCGCCTTGACCGCCTGCCGAAGCGCATGCAGGTCGCCACTGGGCTTGGCCAGCGGATTATTTCCGCTGCGGCAGCCGAAATCAGAGGCCGTCTCGTCGCTGACCAGCCAGACCCGCACATGGGCCACCCGCTTCCGCCACGCCTTCGCCAGGGCGGCGGCTTTCATCAGCGCCGCAGCGATCTGGGGGCTTCCCTCCGTTACCTTTTGCCTCGCGATCAGGTTCGTTACACTCGGCGAAGCGGGTACCGGCTTCTCCAGCAGCGGTCCGCTGTTCGATGATGCGCCGATCACCGCCGTCCACTCACCCCCCGGAAGGCGCCGGCTCCAGTTCGTCAGCAGCCGACGACTCTCTGCGAACGGGCTTTGACCCGATGTCGGCACATACCCCATCGGATAGGCATTATTCCATACCACGATGGTAAGGCGGCTGCCGCTCCCCAGCAGTGCCGCCAATCCCCGGCTTATTGGAATGAACTGCGCAATGCCCGCCGCAATCAGAAGAATCGCCAGACATCGCAAAAGCAGCAGCAGCAGTCGCTGCAGTTTCAGACGCCGCACATTGCGCCGATACGCCGCGATTAAGAACTGCATGGCGGCCCACGGCTTCTGGCGGAATCGCCGCCGGTTCAGAAGGTGGATGATGATCGGGATGCTCACGCACGCCGCGCCGGCGGCAAAAAGCCCCGGCGATACAAATGGCAGCATGGCAATCATCGGCAGCAGCAACTTCAACTCCAACCACCCGGTACCCGCCCGGGCTCCGGCCCGTCCGGATCACGACATCCGCGCCGCCCGCGACGCGAGAAAATTCGGCAACGACACATCCAGCGGCACACTGGTATCAATCTGCGTGCAGTCCACACGCAACTGATGGCACGCGGTGCGAATGCGGTTATTGTGCTCCGTTATCTCCTTCAGATACGCCTCGCGAAGCGCCTGCGGCTCCACCACCAGTTCGTTCGCCTCCTCCATCCCCTTGAACATGGTGGTCTGATGAAAGGGAAAATCCAGTTCGTCATGGTCCAGCACCTGCAGGCAGATCAGATCATGCCGCCGGTATCGTAGATGTCGAACCCCCTTGATCAGCCGCTCCGGATCGTCAAACAAATCACTCACCAGAATCACCAGACTGCGATGCTTAAGCTCTTCCGCAATCTGGTCCAATACCGCACCGGTGTCCGTCTTCGGATCACCCACCGTCGCCGACAATTCATCGATCATGATCCGCCATTGGCGCGGGTTGTTCGACGGGCGGATGATCCGCCGGATGCGCGAATCGTACACCGCCAGACCGGCACTGTCGCGCTGCTGCAGGGCCACATACGCGATGCTGGCCGCAATGCTGATCGCGTGATCATACTTGCGCCAGGGCGGATTATTCCGCCCGCTGTACGCCATCGAAGCCGACGCATCCACCACCAGCATCACCTGAAGATTCGTCTCCTCTTCATATTGCTTGATGTAGTGGCGGTCGGTACGGCCGAAAACCTTCCAGTCGATAAATTTAATATCGTCGCCGCTGGTGTATGGCCGGTGCTGCGCGAATTCAATCGAAAACCCCTTGTAGGGCGACCGGTGCATCCCGCTGATAAACCCCTCCACAATCAGCCGCGCGCGAATGTCCAGCGCCCCGATCTTGGCCAGCACCTTCGGATCCAGGTGTCGGCGATAGTCGATTTTTTCTCCGGAGGTTGAATCGCCAGCCATGTTGCTCCAATGGTTCGTTAATATCAGGCGCCCGTTATCGCGCCGTCACCCGGGACACCATGGCGGAATCCGCATCCTCTCCCACGGGTGTGTTTTCAATCAGCATCCGCACGATATCGTCCGAACGGATTCCCTCCGCCTCGGCATTGAAATTCGTCAACACGCGGTGCCGCAATGTGGGGGCCGCCACCTCCCGGATATCCGCCGTGCTCACGTGATGCCGTCCGTGCAGCAGCGCCCGCGCCTTGCCCGCCAATACCAGATATTGCGATGCACGTGGGCCCGCTCCCCACGATACATAATCTTTCACAAACTTCGGCACATCCCCTTTGCTCACCCGCGTCTGGCGGGTCAGTTTGAGCGAATACCGCACCACATGATCCGGCACCGGCACCTTCCGCACCAGTTCCATCAGCTGCAGCACTTCCTCACCCGTAATCACCGGATCAATCTGCACCTTCCGCGATGCAGTGGTCAATCGGACAATATCAAATTCTTCCTGTTCCGTCGGATAATCCACCAGCACCTGAAACATGAATCGATCAAGCTGTGCCTCCGGCAGCGGGTATGTTCCCTCCTGCTCGATAGGGTTCTGCGTGGCCATGACAAAAAATGGCTCGGGCAATCGTCGCTGCACGCCCCCGGCCGTCACCTGGTGTTCCTGCATCGCCTCCAGCAGCGCAGCCTGAGTTTTTGGCGGCGTCCGGTTGATCTCATCGGCCAGCACCGCATTGGCGAAAATCGGCCCCTTCACATATCGCAGCGCCCGTTGGCCGGTGGTTTTGTCCTCCTCAATCACCTCGGTTCCCGTGATGTCCGATGGCATCAGGTCCGGCGTAAACTGCACCCGATTGAAACTGAGTGTCAGCGTCTTGGCCAGCGTGGATACCAGCAGGGTCTTGGCCAGCCCCGGCACACCTACCAGCAGGCAGTGCCCCCGGCAGATCAGCGTGATGAGCAGTTCCTCAATCACCTTTTCCTGTCCGACCACCGCCTTGGCAAGTTCCTTCTGCAATCGACCCACCGTCGACTGTAACTTTTGAATACTCTCCATTTCAGCTTGGGATAGCGCAAGGGGATCGCTTGTTGAATCGGTCATCTTGTGTGCACTCCGGATAAGACAAACCTGAAAGAAGCATAACAAAAATGCGGCTGCTCTGCATCGCCCAACCGCCGACAGGCATTTTTTTCACCTCAAAGCCCGTGACTCCCCGCCGCGACGGCAAGCCAAACCCTCAACCCCCCTCAACCTCATGTTTCAAAGCATCGGACTCGCCAACCGCACCGGACAAATCCCACAAACCCCGCACATACACCTCGCATTCTGCTCTTTTACGTACCCGCAGATCGAATTCCTTTGCGTTGGACATGAAGAAACCGGGTTTAGCCGATGTTTTCACTGGGGATCGTCGCGTACCACGCAATCGAGGGAGGCCATAGAGCCGGTCGTCCGATATCGCTGAAACCTGAGCGTTTGCCTCTCATTCTGCTATCATAGATTCAGGTTTTAGGAGGTGAAATGGCCCGGGTTCACGCGGCAGTTTCGGATCTGATATTTTCATCGCGTATAACCGCCGAGGCTCGTGCCGCCGGCGCTGAGGTGTCGTGGGTGCGGTCGCCGTCCGCGTGCGATGACTGGGGCGATCAGAGCCCGCAGTTGCTCATCGTCGATTTGAACATGACATCCGTTGATCCCCTTGGCGTGATCCGCAGGGCGCGGTCGCTCCCGACGCCGCCGAAAATTATTGCGTTCCTCTCCCATGTTCAGCGTGACCTGGCGCAGCAGGCGGTGGACAGCGGTGCCGATGCCGTCCTTCCGCGGTCGGCCTTTGTGATGCAGCTTCCGGAATTGCTTCGAGGTAACAAATGAAAAAAAAATATACTATTCATGGCTCTCGCGCCGCCGGCATGGTCTGGATCATCGCGGCCCTGGCTCTGGGTATCGCCATCGGCCGTGGGAAATGGGGGCAGTCCCCGCCCCGCAGGCAGGACGCCGGCGCCTACACCTTCATGCAGCGTATCACCTTTGCACGGGCATTGATCCGGCAGAATTTCTATCGGCACGTTTCCAATCGCACGCTGACCGATGGCGCCATCCGCGGCATGCTCGCCAAACTTGATCCCTACAGCGTCTATTTCAATCATCGCCAGTGGGTTGACTTTAACGAGCAGGTGCAGGGGCAGTTTGCGGGTATCGGGTTCGTGACGACCGACATGCCCAAATCGGGCGTTATTGTCGTCCGCCCGCTGGCTCATTCCCCTGCCCTGAAGGCGGGAATTCGCACCGGCGACAAAATTCTTGCCGTCAACGGACAGAAAATTGCAGGGTGGAAATTTTCGCGGGTGCTTCATGCCATGAACGGTACGGTCGGTACGTTTTTAAGTCTCACCGTTCAAACCCCGTTCACTCACCGCCTGCTGCACATCAGTGCACGACGCACCCTGCTTACCGAAGACAGTGTTCAGGGGTTCAAACGCTATCCCGATGGCCGGTGGGATTATTTAATTGATCCCGCCCGCCGCATCGCCTATGTCCATATCACCGCATTTGAAAAAGACACCCCAAAGCAACTTGATCATGCACTGCTGCCGCTGATCCGGTCCAAGGGGGGGCTCGGCGGCCTGATCCTCGATCTGCGATTTAACCCCGGCGGGTTGGTGGCCAGCGGTGTAGGTGTCGCCCGGCGATTTATTAAATCCGGGGTCATCGTCACCACCCATGGACGCCTGCCTCAGACCGATGGGCGCGAGGTGTCGCATGGCCGACACACCTATCCTCCCTTCCCCATGGTCGTGCTCATCAATGGGCAGACTGCCAGCGCCGCCGAACTGCTCACCGGGGCTCTGCAGTGTTATCATCGCGAGGTGATTTTCGGCACGCAGTCGTTCGGCAAAGGGTGCATGCAGAATATGTTTCCACTGCCCGGCGGCCGATCGGCCATCAAGCTCACCACCGCCCTTTATTACCTGCCCAATGGAAAAAACATCGCCCGGCATCGGGATTCCAAAACCTGGGGCATCGAGCCGTCTCCCGGAGGGTTGGTGCCCGTATCCAAAAAGGTGGAGTTGGCGATCTATCGGCATATGAAGGAAGCGGAGCTCATCCCGCCACCGGAGGCCAAAGCCCGCGCAGCCGCCCTGCGCAGGCTCGGTATCACCGGCTCCCACAAACGGTTTGTGGATATTCAGTTGGCAAAGGCATTGTCGTATCTGAAGGCTCACCTTTCGCCCACAACCAGTAAACTCGCGGAGCGACCGGCAGAGCATGTTTCCGTCCAGCGGCACCGATGAAGCCTGACTCACCCGGGAGCCGGTAAACCCCGGTGCGTATGCCCGATTTGGCGGTTGAATATGAAGAATATTCTTGCGATTGAAACCACCTGCGACGAAACGGCCGCTGCGGTGACGGCCGACGGCTGGCTGGTCAAATCCAATATCATCAGTTCACAAATTCAACTGCACCGCCGGTATGGCGGAGTGGTACCGGAAATTGCCTCCCGAGCTCACATTGAATGGCTGAATCGCCTCGTGGATGAAGCCCTCGAACAGGCCCGCTGCACCACCGCCGATCTCGACGCCATTGCCGTCGCCCATTGCCCCGGACTCGTCGGGTGTCTGATTGTCGGTGTGGCAGCCGCCAAGGCCGTCTCCTTTGCCCTTGAAAAACCGCTCATCGGTATCAACCACGTCCACGCCCATCTCTACGGCGGTGTTCTGGCGGATGCGCCCGAGTCCCGCCCGCAGCAGCCGAAATTTCCGGCACTCGGACTGGTCGTCTCCGGTGGCCATACCAGCCTGTTCCACCTCGAAAGCTTTGTAGATATCCGCCGCCTTGGTGCAACCATCGATGATGCCCTCGGCGAGGCGTACGACAAAACCGCAGCATTGCTTGGGCTTGGTTACCCCGGCGGGGCGGCTCTGGAAAAATTGGCTCGCGGCGGCAATCCGCTGGCCGTCGATTTTCCCGTGAGCCTGCTCGGTTCCGAATCGCTCGATTTTTCGTACAGCGGTTTGAAAACGGCGGTGCGCTACCATCTTCTTGGATCGGGACGCGAACAACGCACCATCGATCATTTGCCGCAGCAGCAACTCGCCGATGTCGCGGCATCGTTTCAGCGTGCCGCACTCCAGCCGATCGGGATCAAACTGCGGCGGGCAATGCAGCGGCACCATTATCGGGCGTTACTTGTCGGCGGGGGGGTGGCGGCGAACCATGCCCTGCGGAAAACCGTATCAGATGCGGCGGCTGAATTTCAGGTTCCTGTATGGATACCGGCCATGCCCTTCTGCACCGACAACGCCGCCATGCTCGGGGGCTTGGCTTTTCATCGTTTACAGGCGGGAATGACCGATGCGTTGAATCTTTCAGCAATAGCCACCGTCTGATGGCGTTTGGCATAATGTTTGCGTCACGGAGACGTGTGTTACCTCGGCCCGGTGGTTGTGCCGATGCCTCTTCGGCCGCCGGGGCTGAGATGTCCGGATCCTTACGATATGGAGGTCTTTATGGCACATCGACGCACTTCCGGTTCCAAAGTTCGTACCCACAAAATCGGTTTTAACAAAGGGAGCTTTCAGCATCGCAAACAGGCGCGGCTTGAAGCCAGACGCCTCCTTGCGCAATTTCATACGGTACCGCTCGATTCCGCAAGCTTGGAAATGTAATTTCCGGCTTCTTCGCCTCTCGCGGCTTTCGCTGAAGCGGGTGATCGCCGGGCGCGTCGGTACATGCCAGGTGGCATTTACCGATGCAGCGGCTTGCTCAGTCCGCGTGGCAGGCCAATCGCGGATAAAAGGCGACCCGTTGTCCCGTGGTCGCGGCGGTGAGAATAAAAGAGCTCCGCCCGTTCGCTGGTGCACAACTCGGATGCATCAATTTGCCTGATCCCGGCGTGCACCAGTTCGATCCGGGTCGCAAGATTCAAGTTGACATGCGGCTTGGAATATTCCTTCACCGCAGCGCGAAGACCGGCCTGCTCGAACGCCGCCGCAACCTCCGGCCCCACCTCGTAGATTCGCTCGCCGATACAGGGGCCGATGGCGGCAATCAGTTGATCGGCGGGAAATCCGGCCGCTTCCATGCAGCGAATGCAGGCACCAATCACCCCCGAAACGAGCCCCCGCCAACCCGCGTGCACCGCAGCGGCAATTCGCCCATCGAGCGATCCGATCAAAATCGGCACGCAGTCCGCGGTTCGCATCCCGGCTAATAATCCAGCATCCCGCACCACCAATGCATCGGCGCATGGTGCATTGCCGGCCCGTTCGCCTTGTTCCGCATCCCCTGCGCCAGCAACGGCTACATCCGCACCGTGCACCTGACGAACGGTCATGAGGCGGAAATCATCGGCTCCAATCGCAGAAAGAAATCGCTTCTGATTCTCGCTGATATTTGCAGTCTGATCTTGCGGGCCGACGGCCGCATTTCCAAGATTCAGGCTTTCAAATGGAGGGGGTGATACGCCGCCGAGGCGCGTCGAAAAACCGTGCACAAAACCCGCGGTCTTTAATGTTGGGGATGTGAAATAGACCACACCGTCGGGGCTTACAGTTTGAATCAATTCCATCAGGAGTCTGTCCAGCCATTAGCGGTATGACGTCGCCACCGCATCAGCCGTGCCCGCTCCCTGCGTTAACTCGGGGAACCCGTGCGTCTCTCACCGCGCCTGCAATCGCTTCAGCCTTACCCTTGAAAATAAATCGCCTGTTTAATCGCGTCCGCAACTCGCTCCACTCCCGGCACCACGTGCTGAAGCAGCGGCTTGCTGTAGGGCATCGGCACATCAAGGGCCGCTACTCGCACCACACTGTTATCCAGATCGTCAAAACAATGCTGCTGAACCTGCGCTGCAATCTCCGCTCCCACACCGCAGGTCGGATACCCCTCTTCCACCGTCACACAGTATCCCGTCTTCTTAACCGATGTCAGGATCGAATCCATATCCATCGGCCGCAGCGTGCGCAGATCAATGACTTCAACATTGATCCCGTGCGATTTTTCAAGTTCCTCCGCCGCCGCCATCGCCGTGAGTACCGTATGCCCCCACCCTACGACGGTGCAATCGGTTCCGGGTCGTTTGATGTCCGCACGCCCGAATTCAATCAGATATTCCTCTTCCGGCACCTCGCCGCGGTTTCCGTACATCGATTCATTTTCAAGGAAGATGACCGGGTCATTATCCCGGATGGCAGTCTTGAGCAGTCCCTTGGCGTCATAGGGCGTTGAGGGAATGACCACCTTGAGGCCCGGCACGTGCGTGTAAATTGCATCGACCGTCCATGAGTGTGTGGCCCCGAGCTGCTGTCCGGGCCCCGAGATGCCGCGGAAAACGATCGGCACGCTGAGTTGCCCGCCCGACATGTGCCGCACCTTTGGTGCATTATTCACCACCTGATCAAACGCGACCAGCGAAAATGAAAAAGTCATAAATTCAATAATCGGCCGCATGCCGACCATCGCCGCGCCCACTCCCAGGCCGGCAAATCCGCATTCCGAAATGGGTGAATCCACCACCCGCATGGGGCCGAACTTCGCCAGCATCCCCTGCGACACCTTATAGGCGCCGTCATATTCCGCCACTTCCTCTCCCATCAGAAACACATCCGGGTCGCGCTCCATCTCTTCACACATCGCCTGATTGAGAGCTTCCCGCATTTGAATCACTGGCATACTTTATCCTTCCCGCATGGGGGCTTTGAGGTTCAGTTTTCGCCGCCCGATGTGAGGACGCCCTGCAACGGCCGGCTCTTTTTCACTCTTCCATTTTTTTATGTTGATCAACGGTAAGGCCCGAACGGTTGTGCGTAGATGTCCGTCCATACATCTTCCAGATCCGGTGTCGGATCGGCATCGGCCTTCTCATGGGCCGCCTCCACCTCCCGGTGAATTTCGTCCGCGATCGCACTGATCTTGGCATCATCCAACAGCCGCTTTTCCTGCAGAATTTTCTCCAGCCGACCAATCGGATCATGCTTCTGAAATTCCGCCACCTCTTCGCGCGTCCGGTATTTCTGCGGGTCTGACATGCTGTGGCCACGGTAGCGGTAAGTCTTCACTTCCAGAAATATCGATCCATTCCCCGCCCGGCAGTAATCCGCCGCCGACCGCACCATCCGGTACATCGCCAGACAGTCCATGCCGTCGACATCTTTCCCCGGAATACCGTAAGCATCTGCCGTCCGCAGTTTCAATTCCGTCACGGCCGACGCTCGGTGCACATGAGTTCCCATGCCATATCCGTTATTTTCCACCAGAAATATGCACGGCAACTTGAAGAGACCGGCCAGATTCAGCGCCTCGTGAAACGCCCCCTGATTGATTGCCCCATCTCCGAAGTAGCAGAGCACGACGCGATCCTGCTTGCGATATTTGATCGCCCATCCCAACCCCACCGCCAGCGGAATATGGGCGCCGACAATCGCGTGGCCCCCGAAAAAATTCTTCTCCACATCGAAAAAATGCATCGACCCACCCTTGCCGTGCGAGCACCCGGAGCGCTTTCCATAAAGCTCGCCGAAAAGTGGGTATATTTCCATGCCGCGCGCTATGGCATGCCCGTGGTCCCGGTACGCGGTGATAATGTAGTCATCCGGACGCACCGCTCCGATCGACCCCACGGCAACAGCTTCCTGCCCCACATACAGGTGGCAGAATCCGCCGATCTTCTGTTGCTGATAAGATTGCGCACACCGGAGTTCAAACTGCCGGATCAGCACCATCTGTCGATACCATTGCATGAGTTCCGCGTCGGTGGGTTCCGCCTTAACGGCAGGCACTGTTACTGTCGTCACGCCCTGTTCCCTTAAATTCGGCCGCAGCGCGAAAAATCCCGTCGGAACCTCACCCCGTTGTGGCGGCTCCCGAATTCACCGGCGCTGGGCGACTGCAACGGATGGTTATCCGTTCCTTCCGTATTCTAATCGGCTCATCGCCCATCGCCAACATCATCTGCCCGCCGGGCGATTGGTCCTCCTCCGACGTGGGCGCCGCCACGATCAGTCCAACTCTCTGAAATCCTGTGGGATATCCCGGTGCCGATGGGGCTTGCCAGCGTAACGGTGGTCGCGATTTTATCGGCTGATCCTTGTATCGTAGGTTACAATCGGTTAAGGAATAGATTGGTTAATTGAAGTTCATGCACTTTAATCGGGGGCCGATATGCAACCCACTCCAGAATTTGATGCCGCCAACCATGAGATCAACAAGATGGCCAAACCGGAAGAGGCCGCCAAATGGCGCCGGTGGGGCCCCTACGTCTCCGCCCGCGCCTGGGGCACCGTCCGCGAAGATTATTCCCCCGACGGCTCGGCATGGACTTATTTTTCTCATGATATGGCCCGCAGCCGGGCCTATCGCTGGAGCGAGGACGGCATTGCCGGTATCTGCGATGAACAGCAGTTTCTCTGTTTTGCCCCGACCTTTTGGAACGGCCGCGACCCGATTCTCAAAGAGCGATTCTTCGGCCTCACCAACGAAGAGGGAAATCATGGCGAGGATGTGAAGGAATACTGGTATGCCACCGACAATGTGCCGTCGCATTCCTACATGAAGATGATCTATCGCTATCCGCATGCGGAATTTCCGTACCGGGCCCTGGTGGAAATCAATCGCCACCGCGGAGCCAATCTGCCGGAATATGAACTGGTCGATACCGGCATCTTTGCCGATGACGCTTTTTTTGATATCACCATCGAATACGCCAAACTCGATGCGGGTAAGATATTCGCCCGCTACAGCATTAAAAATTGCGGCAAATCCCCGGCTCCGTTTCATCTGCTTCCAACCCTCTGGTTCCGCAACACATGGTCCTGGAATAAAAACTCGTCCCCCGAACCGGTCCTTTCGCTTGAGGGGAATAAAGACAGCGGCGATGTCGTAATCAAAGCGACCCATGAGCAACTGGGTACCTGCTACTTCTATGCCACCGGCGTCGCGGAAACGCTCTTTACCTTCAATGAGACCAACCGCCAGAAACTCTACGGCGCTCCCAATACCCATCCCGCCGTG